>JAYVOV010000555.1:0-3949 GCA_043757735.1 Burkholderiaceae bacterium | reverse complement strand
GTGTGCTCTTTGGTCCGGTTTTTCTCTGGTGGTCGCGCAGCCCCCGCTGACGGAGCCAGCATCTGTCAAGGGCAGCGCGAAGTCGTCTGAGTGTAGGCTCGGGCTTTCACGGCTGCGCCATGCAACCGACCAGCCAGCCGTTCACCGACAGGCCGTTCTCGGTTCGCAAGACCTGCTCGCGCATGTCGACCCGTGCGAACCCGGCCGCACTGAAGGCGTCTCGCACATAGGAGGCGGCGTGCGCGTAGCGGGCCTGCGGGAGGAGCTGGAACGGCGTCGTCGAGTGTTCTGGCAGCGCTTCGACCGTGAACACGAGCCGGCCGGTTTCGCGCAGCGCTGCATGCGACGCAAACGCGACCTCGCGCAGATCGCCGAAATAGCACAAGGTGTCGGCCGAGATCAGCAGGTCGAACGAGCGCGGGCGCGCGCGCAGAAAAGCGACCAGCTCTTGGGCAATCAGTTCGTCATAGCCGCCCCGTTCGGCGGCCTTCGCCAGCATGCCTTCAGAGAGGTCGCAGCCGATGAGGCGGCGCGCCCAGCCGCGCAGCAGGGGCCCGCACAAGCCGGTGCCGCAGCCGAGATCGGCGACATCGAACTGAGCCGTCGGGGCGGCCAGCGTCTGCTCGAGCAATGTGCCGATCAGGATCGGGGCGCGGTAGTCGAGCGCGGCGAGTTTGCGGTCGAAACTGTCAGCGAAGCGGTCGAACACCGTCTGTACGTAGTCGTCGGGCGCCCGGTCGGGCACACCCTGGCGCGCGCAGGCCGCCAGGTGATGCTGGACGATGACGTTGGCCGGCTCGTCGACGAGCCACTCGCGATAGATCTCCGCGGCCTCGTCGAAACGGTCGAGCACGACGAGTGCGTGGGCGACTTGCCGGCGCGAATCGCGATCGCGCGGACCGAGCACGACACTGCGGGCGTCGGCGACGAGCCCTTCGGCGACACGGCCTTGTTCGAGCAGCACCCGCGACAGCAGATACCAGGCCATCGCCAGGTCGGGCCGCAGGGCCAGAGCCGCGCGACAGGCCACCTCTGAATCGGCAAACTGCCGCGCCTCGCGCAGCAGCCCGGCGATGTTGCTGAAGGCGTCGGCGTGCCTGGGGTCGAGCGTCACGCAGCGCTGGTAGGCAGCCAGGGCTTCACCGTTGCGCCCGAGCGCTTTCAGGACATTGCCCAGATTGTTCAGGGGCCAGCCGAGCCCGGGCAGATTGTCGATCGATTGCCGAACCAGCTCGAGCGCTTCTTCGTTGCGACCGCGCTGATACAAGATGACGCCGCGCAGATGGGTTGCCGCCGGATGCCCGGGGAGCACGTTGAGGACGGACTGGCAGACGCCTTCGGCATCGTCGAGCCGACCCTGCTGGACCAGTCCCGCGGCGAGATCGAGGACTTCAGGCAGGGACAGCTCGCGCTGTGCGGGGGCGGGGTTCTCCGGGGGGGTGCTCATTCGATTTCGATCTTTGCCTGTGCAAGCACGCGCTGCCATTTGTCGATCTCGCGGACCACGAACTCGCCGAGTTCGCGCGGGCGGCCCGGGATTGGAAGACCGCGCCTGTATTTCCTGCTTGGCCCCGGAGAGAAAGCGGCGGCGCGACGGGATTATCGGGTGTCTGGCAGACGCCCCAGTTTAGTGCTTTCCGGTCTGGGTAACGGACTCGGACTCGGGCTCGGCAGGTGGCGGTGGCGGTGGCGGTGCAAATCGTGGCTGCACGGCGGCAAGCTGCTCGTCGGTGGTGGCGACCAGCCAGCGGCGCGCGGTCTCGACCAGGTGACGATTGTGATCTTTGAAGGGCCCCATCGACACCACGCTCTTCCAGCTCACCGGACCGGCACGGCTGGTCTTGTTCGATGGCGCGCCGACCAGCAGGCAGTACGGCCCGAGCGGTATCGATACGAAAGGCATCGGTGGTTTGGCCCGGACCCGCCAGTCGATGAACGGAGACTCGCTCAGCAGCAGCGGTGTGGGCAGTCCGTGGAACACGGTGAAGTCGTACAAGGCCAGCTGCTCGCGCAGCCCGACATACATGCGCCGGATGTCCTTGGTGACCTCGGCCAGGATCTCTTCATCGAACAGGGGCTCCAGGGCGTGGCGGGCCCAGGCCCGCTGGAAATCGAGCTGATAGGCGCAAACGAGGGCGAGGTCGACGCAGTCTTGGGCCGCGCGCTGCACCTCGGGCGCGGTGCCCGCCTCCTCGGGCTTGCCGAGCTGGGCGGCCCGCAGGAAACGGGCAAGTCCCGACTCCTGCACCGCGGGCCCGGTGCGCGGGGTTTCGTCCTCGATATGACTGACGAGCGGGATATAGACCGGGACTTCAGCCGTGAATCGGGCCTTCTTGCCTTCGTCGAAGGCAAGAAGGCCGCTGGCGCAGTCAAGGAAACGCGTGCCGACCCGGCCGTGCTCCCATAGCCAGTTTTTTAGAAAAGGGCGCAGCGGGTGCAGGGTTTCCGGCTCTGTCACTGATTCCTCCAATGGCCGAGTATGTCATTGCGAGCGGCACAGGTGTGCGGCGCAGCCCTCATGATCGAATCGACGTCTTGCGCCGGGCGTTTCCCATCGACGTAAATGCGAAGAAGTTTGTCGCTCTGCCACAGCCGAGGTCAAGAACCCGCATGTCCGGTTGGCATGAAAGGTGTCTCGCCAGGCGCTCCATCTGGCATAACGCGTTCTCGCCCAGCGCGTTGTCGAGAACAGTGCGCTTGACGGGCTCGGCCGACTCCACGGCTTGCGCGATCCGTACGATCTCCTTCGCAATACCTTCCGGAGACAGCACGTAGTCGATGCAACCGCTGGCGATGGCACTTTCCGGCCTGTCGGGCTGGATGGCGGTGGCCAGTTTCTGGGCAATTGTGATGCCGCCGACTTTCTTGATCCCGCACAGCGCTGCGGCGCCGTCGCCGTCGTAGCCAGAAACGATCACGGCGATCAGCTGGCCGTCCCAGGATTGGGTCAGCGAGCGCAGGAAGACCGTGATCACGTCGGGCCAGCCCCTATGTTTCCTTTCGCACAGACTCCAGGGCAGGCGAGATCCAAGCTCATTGTTCCCGGCGCACGCCTTCCCGGCGCACGCCGGGCGGAAGGCTGGCGCGCGCTGGTCAAATCACGATGCCTGGAGCCCAACGCTCTCAGGCAGATTTCGAAGTCATCCAAACGCCCGAGGCTCCTATGGAAATGAAATTGCGCCAGCACGCGGAAGAGCGGCTGAAAGGGGGTACAGCACCCCCCATGAGAGGGTGGACTACCAGCACGCAGGCGCTGTCGATGCTGCACGGCTTGGCCAGCAATCCAGAAGGCGCCAGCGACGCGCTCAAGCTGCTGCATGAGTTGCAAGTGCACCAGGTGGCGTTGGACCTGCAGCACGAACAAGCCGATCAAGACCGCCTCCAGCTCTCCGAAGACCTGAAGCGCTACACCGACCACTTCGACCTGGCGCCGTTTGGCTACCTGACGCTGGACCCCGAAGGCCTGGTGACAGCCGCCAATCGGGTTGCCACGGACTGGCTGGCAGCCAAAACGGACGAAGCCCAAGAATGGGAAAGTCGCCGTATCGAAGATCTCGTCGCACCTGAAAGCCGTTTGACGATCCAGGGCATGCTTGCCGGGTTGCGCAAGGGCGAAGGGCGTCAATCCTGCGCACTGCAATCCAGATCCGGTGGCATCAGCGCTCAGGTGGTAATGACCGCGGCGCCTGGCGATGAGCAGTTGCGGGGCGGATGGCCCTCATGCCGATCGAGCCCGGACCAGAGCGCTGAGGTTCTACGAAAGCGCTTCGCCACCGTGGGGCTTGGCACTGACAGGGCCACACCCCGTCATGGTTGCCTCGTCAACCTCCGATGCGACGTTCCGACTCTCGGCTGCTGTGCCTGTCGTGGGGATCGGTGCTTCGGCGGGCGGGCTTGAGGCGTTCGAGCAGTTTTTTGCCCGAGTGCCGCTGAACGCCGGCATGGCGTA
>JAYVOV010000554.1:0-3964 GCA_043757735.1 Burkholderiaceae bacterium | reverse complement strand
TGACGGATCGGGGCGGGCTCCTCGCCCCAGTTAATTTCATGCGCAATCAAGGTCTCCCGATCCATCATGATCGACGACACGTGATCGAAATGACCACGCAGCTGGTTCAAGATCGCGAAGCCATGGGTGTCGATGTCGCCCCAGTAGTGGATCGGGCAGTTGGCCAGCCAGCGTGCGTGTGCGAGCGCCTCCCAGCCGTAGCCGGCGCCAAAGACGACGATGGCGCCGATGGTTTCAGGAAACGCGAGGAAGTTGGTTTCGTTCTCGGTGATGAACACCTTGTCGACCGGGATATCGAGGCCTGCAAAACTGTTGGTGTCGAGCATGACGTCCGGCGCCATTGCGCCGCTGGTCCAGGGCCAGAGCCTTCGATCGAGCACGCGCAAACGGATGCGAGCGGGTTTGTCCAGAAAGCCATATCGGCTGGCGAACTGACTTGCGCCGCCGCGGGCCGGCGCAATGGCGTGTGCCGGCAGAGCCAGGTCGAGCAGTTCTGACAACACCGATCTGTGCGCCTCGATGAACTTGCTGTGGACGCCCGGCGCATCGACCTGACGCAGGTAGACGCCCGGGCGCGGGTGCGCCACGACCCACTGCACGACGGCCATCAGGCGTGGCCACTGCTCAGCCAGATCGAGGGCTTGCAGAGGGCGTTTCGACAGCCACGGCAGCAGCGCCGGCAGGCGCGCTCGGGTCAGTTGCACCAGCTGCACCAGACGCTCGGCCTCCCGGCGTCTGCCCAGCAGTGCCAGGGCGTCGTCGAGCGAGTCGATCCAGGCCTGATCCGGGATCCGCTGCAGTCCCTGAACGCGGTGGCGGACTTCGCGGTATTCGATGCGGATGCGCGGCGCAGCTGACAAGTCGCTGCTCCAGCGCCGAACGGCCTCGAAACTGCCGGTCAGGTCGGACGAATTGGGCCCCTTCAGCACGAGACGGACGGGGAAACCGGTTTCTCCGGTGACCACCTCGCGTGGCAGTTCGCCTTTGTCCCAGAGGCGTGAAAGCTGGGCTTTCAGATCGCCGCCGGTGGTCCAGTTCATGCGGCGGCGTTGTGCTCGTGGCGGGCGAGGCTGGCGGCCGCATGCAGCGCCTTGTGTGCGCGATATTCTTCGATGCTCAGGTTGCGCAGCTTCGAAGCCCGTCCGCCTTCGTTGTGCACGAAGCCAACGTTCGCTACATAGGGCTCGATGATATGGATCTTCTGCAGCGGCGTGATGATCAGCAGTTGCAGGTTGAGCTGCTGAAAGAGCCTGAGACCGTATTGCGCCGATTCGTCTGATCCGCGCCCGAACGCTTCGTCGATGACCACGAAGCGAAATGAACGCGAACGCACCGCCCCCCACTCCAGACCGAACTGATAGGCCAGACTGGCCGCCAGAATGGTGTAGGCCAGCTTCTCTTTCTGGCCGCCGGATTTCCCGCCGGAATCGGAGTAGTGCTCATGCTCTGTGTCGTCCGCGCGCCAGCGTTCGCTGGCCGCGAACAAAAACCAGTTGCGGACGTCGGTCACCTTGGCGGTCCAGCGGCGGTCTTGTTCAGACAGCCCTTCGCGGCCCCGGAATCGGTCGATGATCGCCTTGACCTGCAGAAACTTGGCTTCGGAGTACTGGCTGTCGTCGGAGCCTGTCACCGTCCCTTCGGTGCAGGCGCGCAGTTCGGATTGAAAGTCGCGGATCTCCGCGTCCGGACTGATCTGTGATTCCAGGACGATGTAGCGCCCCGGGTTGTAGTCGATCTGGGTGAGCGATTCGTTGATGCGGGAGATTCGCTCCTTGATCGTCTCGCGTTCGCGAGCCAGTTGCGCGTTGAAGTTGGCGATCTCGTTGATCGTGTTGACGTTGAGCAGTTCCTTGAAGCGGGCGACAAATCTGGGCAGGTCATCGCGATTCAATTGATCGAGCAGGTTTTCATATTCGAACGCTGCGGCCAAACTGGCGTCGATCTCGGCCGTTTCCAGCTTGAACTCTTCCTTGAACGATGCCATCGCCTTGATGATTTTTTCGGCCAGGCGCTCCATTTTCCGCTGCTCGCCATCGAGGCGTGTCTGCAGCCAGCTGCGCACATCTTGCTCGCGGTTGTCGCAGGACTCGACAGTCAGCTGGTGTTCGCCAAGGGCCTCGGCGCGTACGACCTCGAGCCGGCAGGCAAGGTCGTCGTCGGTCGGCCCGTCGTTGGCAAGGGCGAGAGTCTGCAGCTTCAAGGCCTGGGCATCGCTGCTGCGCTGCTCGAGCTTGGCGCGCTTGTCGCGGCACGCCGCCAGCTCCTTGTCGATCTCGACCAAGGCCTGGCTTGTGGCGCGCAGCTGCTCGCCCAGTTGTTTGAGCACATCCGATGCACCTGCCAGGCGCTCGTGTTCGTCGACCAGCGTTGCGATCTCGGCGGCGACACCACCCCAATCGAGTTCTTCGAATGCAACGATCTCTTCGAGCCTGGTCAGGGCTTCGAGTCGGCCTTCCAGCGCCTTGCGCTCGGCCTGGATTTTTCCGATCAGACCGCCCATCACGCCCAGGCGCGTTTCCAGCATCTGGCGTCTGGCTTCGAGTGCGGCGATCTTCGCCGCGTTGGTCCAGCCCAGTACATATCGGCCGCGATCGTCGAGCCGATGGCGGTCGTCTTTTTCATGGCGGCCGGTGGGGTCCTTGATCTGTCCGGCTTTTGTGATTGCCCGCGTCTCGCGTCGGAACTGTTCCTGTGTGGTGCAGCATGCAACGTCGAACCGATACGCCAGTTCCCGTTCCAGCCATTCGTAGAAGGGCGAATCGGGCTTGACGGCGAGTTTCCTGGCCAGCGAGTCGCGGTGCAGATCAGGCAGCTCACCCTGGCGGCGCTGGCGGACGTGAAAGTAGACCAGGCGGCCGCGCAGCTGGCTTCGGTCCACCCAGTCGGCCACTTCCTTGTAGTGGCCATCAGGGACCAGCAAAGAGAGGCCGAAGCCGCGCAGCAACCGCTCGGCGGCGCCTTCCCAGTCGCGCTCTTCGTCGCGCAGCTGGAGCAGTTCGCCAGCGAATGGCATGGCGTCTTCGGTCAGCCCGGTGGCCGCGCACAGGGCCATGCGGATCTGAATCTGCTGGTCGTCGATGTTGCTGCGGCGTCGCTTCAGGCTGTCGATCTCGGCGCTCAGGGTTTCGTGCTCGAGCCGACCCTGGCGCAAGGTGACGCCGTGTTCTGTCATCGCGTTTTGCAGGTCGGTATCGCGTTCGCGCAGCACGCTGCGCAGCAGTGTGAAGCGACTGCGTTGCGCCGCAAATGAATCAGGGTCTGTGGCGGCGGATTCCGCCAGGACAGCAATCAGCTCGCCGTAGCGCTGCGCCCTGGCATGACGCAAATCGCGCAAGGCTTCGTTCTTTCTGATCTCGGCGGCCAGACGTTCCAGACGATCTCCGCCGTTGACGCTGATGGCCTGCTTGAGCTCATCGACCTTGACCCGCTGGTCTTCGCGCTGGGTATCGAGGCGTGTGATCTGAGCATCGAGCCGATCCCACTCGTCGGTCAGCAGCGCCAGCCGTTTGTCGAGCAGCCCCAGCTTGAGATGCGCAAAATGCCTGCGCAGCGCCTCGCGGCTGCGCCGCAGATCGTCGGCCTCACGCACCAGCGCGGCATGCCTGGCGCAGTCGAGCACCAGGGGGGCAAGCAGTTCGAGCTGGCGCTGGGTCTTGAGCACCGCCTGATGCGCCCGGTTCAGGTCGTCGAAGTGAGTGATCAGCGCCTGGATGCGGGGCGCTACATCGAATGGCTCGAGCATGTGGCTGCGCACGAAGTCGGTCAGGTTGCCGACCGACTTCATCGACACTGTCTGATGGAACAGCTCCATCGCCTGATCGTTTTCGATGCCGAAGCGGCGCCGGAACCAGGCGCCGTATTTCGGGAACGTGTCCTCGATCTCGACGCCGGAAGAACGCAGCTTCTTGCGCAGACGAGCGATGTCGGAACCGAACTGACCGAAGTCGGCAACGATTGAAAGATC
>JAYVOV010000553.1:0-3964 GCA_043757735.1 Burkholderiaceae bacterium | reverse complement strand
ATTGGGTGGGCACGCGCCGCACCGTGATCTGGGAGGCGAGCTGAGGAGCGGGCAATTGGCCTTGCGCTCTGGTCTCAGCGTTGAGACCAGAGCGCGAGCCCGACAACGATCAGCATCGACAGCGCCATGACGATGTTGATCGCAATCTGGACCCGACTCGGCAGCTGCAGTCGCCGCAGGGTCACGCCGAACCAGAGCCAAAGCAGATGGATCGGGATCCAGATGACATTGATGATCGCGAACTTGATCAGGGTTTCAGTCAGCAGGCTTTGTGGCCAGAAGGCGAAGCCCGAAAACAAGGCGGTGTTGACCAGATAGGCCTTCGGATTGATCGCCTGCAGGGTGACACCGTTGAGAAAACCAGGCGCGGTTTGCTTGTGAATGAATGTGATCTGCGCGCTCGAGAACGCGATCTTGTACGCCAGGTAGACCAGGTAGCCCACCGAGGCGACCAGCAGCACGGTGCGAAGATACGGCACCGACAACAGCAGTGCGGCCAGCCCGCTGATGACCAGCAGGCCGACCAGATTCGAGCCGACGCAGAGCCCGGCAAGAAAGCTTGCGCCGGCCCGATAGCCAAAGCCCGAACCCACGCCAGCGGTGGACAGCACGCCAGGGCCCGGCGTGATCAGCAGAAAAAAGACGGCAACAGTGAATGTCAGCATGGCAGGGGCGCAGTGAACCACATTCCCGAGAGGCTCGCATGAAACCGAGGCAGGCATGACCCCGATCGATCTTCGATCCGACACCGTGACCCGGCCGACCGCGGCGATGCGGGCGGTCATCGCCGCGGCCGAGGTGGGTGATGACCAGTATGGTGACGATCCATCGGTCAACCGATTGCAGGCCCGGATCGCCGAGCGCCTGGGCAAGCCGGCCGCCCTGTGGTTCGCAACCGGCACGCAGGCCAACCAGGTGGCACTGCGGCTGCTGACCCGACCCGGAGACGAGGTGATCGCGGCGCGCGAGGCGCATTCGGTCTGGCATGAGGCGGGTGGTTCGGCTGCCAACGGCGGCGTGCACTTCAGCGAGATCGGCGAGCACGGCGTGTTCACTGTGGCGCAGATGGTTCAGGCGATCAAACCGCGCAGCCTCGACATTTTTGCACCCACCACTCTGGTGCAGATCGAGAACACCCATAACCGGATGGGCGGGGTGATCTTTCCGCAGGACGAGGCTGTGCGAATCTGCGCCAGCGCGCGTGAGCACGGCCTGTCTTCGTACCTCGATGGTGCGCGGCTCTGGAACGTGTCGACGGCCAGCGGCCTGGGCATGGCGGAACTGGCCGGGCCGTTCGATCTGGTGATGGTGTCGATGTCCAAGGGTTTGGGTGCGCCGGCCGGCTCCCTGCTGGCAGGGCCGCGCGAATTGATCGATGCGGCGGTCCGCCACCGGCGCATGCTGGGCGGCGCCATGCGCCAGGCGGGGCTGCTGGCGGCGGGTGCCGAATATGCGCTGGATCATCATGTAGAGCGCCTGAAAGACGACCATGCCAGCGCCCGGCTGATCGCGGATCGCTTGTCGGCATCCGCCTGTGTGCGGCTCGATCCGGCATCGGTGCAGACGAACATCCTGGTGTTCGGTCTGAAAACGCCTGGGGCCAATGCAAAGACCCTGGTCGCGCGGGCACGCGAGCGCGGCGTGCTGATCAACGCGCTCGACGCGCAGACCATCCGCATCGTCACGCACCTCGATGCGCCGATCGAAAAGTGCGAGCATGCCGCGACCATCCTGCTGCAAATCCTGGAAGACTGAACCGTGTCCGCCGCAAGACTTGCTCCCATCCTGTGCCTCGACGATTTCGAGTCCGCCGCGCGCCGTCATCTGCCGCGGCCTATCTTCGGTTATGTGGCCGGCGCGGTCGAAACGAACCGCTCCCTGCGTGACAATCGCGAGGCCTTCGACGATTACGCGTTCCTGCCGCGGGTGCTGATCGATATCTCCCGGCGCACTACCGAGACCACGCTGTTCGACCAGACCTACGCGGTTCCCTTCGGCATTGCGCCGATGGGGATCGAGGCCTTGTATGCCTATCGCGGTGATCTTGTGCTGGCGCGCGCGGCCGCGCGCGCGCGCCTGCCGATGATCATGAGCGGGTCATCGCTGATCCGCCTCGAGGAGGTGGCGCAGGACAGCCCCGGCACCTGGTTTCAGGCCTATCTGCCCGGCGATCCGGCGCAGATCGAGGCCTTGATCGAAAGGGTTGCGAAGGCCGGCTTTCAGACCCTGGTGATCACCGTCGACACACCCGTACCGGCCAACCGTGAGAACAATGTGCGCACCGGATTCTCCACGCCGCTGCGGCCATCAGTGCGGCTGGCCTGGGACGGTCTCAGTCATCCCCGCTGGCTGATCGGCACTTTCCTGCGCACGCTCGCGCGCCACGGCATGCCGCACTTCGAGAACAATTACGCCACGCGTGGCGCACCGATCCTGTCGGCCGATGCAGCGCGCGATTTCGCCGCTCGTGGCCACCTGAACTGGGCGCATTTCGCACGCATACGCCAGATCTGGAAAGGGCGGCTGGTCATCAAGGGGGTTCTGGCGGCCGCCGACGCCCGCATCGCCCGCGATCATGGCGCCGAGGGCATCATCGTGTCCAACCACGGCGGCCGCCAGCTCGATGGAGCGATCGCTTCCCTGCGGGCTTTGCCCGATGTCGTCGCCGCCTGTCCCGAGCTGCCGGTGATGATGGACAGCGGCGTGCGGCGCGGCACCGACGTGCTCAAGGCGCTGGCCCTGGGGGCGCGCTTCGTATTCGTCGGGCGGCCGTTCGCTTATGCCGCTTCGATCGGCGGCGACGCAGGCGTGGCGCACGCCGTGGACCTGCTTGCAAAGGAGGTTTCGCGCGACATGGCGATGCTGGGCATCACGCGGCTGGCCGAACTCGATGCCGGGCGGCACCTGAGGCACAGGGCTCCGGCGGGCGCCAGGAACTGACCGGCGCCTAAATTCGCCCGGGTCAAGGCGGGATCAGGCCACTGTCAGCCAGACTTCGTTGCGCCGCAGGAAAGGCAGCACAAAGGGTGCGTCGTAGCGCGAGAAGATCGGTTCGCCTTCGGTGACGATGCCGGCCCGTGCAACGGCCGCCTCGAGCGTCTCGAGATGCTGTTCGTAGTTGCGCTGTGACCAGCTGCCCGAATAGCGAGCGACTGCCTGGGTGCGTTCGGGGTACTCGCGCAGTCTGACCCTTTCATCGAGTGGCTGCGGCATCGAGGCCAGGCTCTCGCCTGCGGGCATCACAAACTGCACCAGAAAACCTGCGCCGGTGACTGACTGCGTCACCGGCGCGCCCACGCCCAAGCTCGACGGCAGCGCCGACTGGTTCACTGGTGCGGCCATCTCGAAGCTGCGGCCTGCCGCGTTCCTGCCGAACAGGTACTCGGCCAGGATATTGAAGCCTTTGTTGCCGGCCGCGTCGGCCGGGCCCGGCACCACCACTTCGGCAACGAGATACGGCGCGTAGCGGCGCAATTCGAAATCATCGTTTGTCTGCACAACCGTGTACTCGGGTTCTTCGACGTCACGGGGGACGGTTGCTGCGGCCAGCAGGGCCCCTGGCAGGCGCTTGAGTCGGTTCAGAGTTGAGTTTCGTTCTTTCAATCGCGGCATTGGGTTCCTCGGGTAAGTGTGGGGGCCAGTGGCCGACCTTTGACTGATTAGTTCAATGCCCGAGTGGCGTATGCAGGCATACGGCATTGGCTGTGGACGCAGTCTGCGCGAAAGCGGCGCAACGGTTTGTTCGATGGCGAACAGACCGTGTTGCTGTGAATCCGGACAAAGACTGTTGGGAGTCCCGCGCCAGCAGCTGCTGACCTGAAAGGTCTGAAAGGTCTGAAAGCTGAAGAAGACCCGACGACACTGTTGATGGCGGCGATTGCCAGCGCCCGAGCGCAGCCTGATCGTCGGCACGCCGGCTTTGTTGGTTACCGCACAGACGGAGTGGGCGCTTGGGTGCGATAAT
>JAYVOV010000552.1:0-3966 GCA_043757735.1 Burkholderiaceae bacterium | reverse complement strand
GCAGTGCGCACCGAGTTGAGCAGCGCGAAGCGATGACGGACCGCAGCGATCGAGGCGGTGAAGACGCCACGCTCTTTGGTGCCGAGCTTGCGCGCTTCGTCGGGCACGGCGACCGCCAGCGGGTCGACATGCTCGCCGGCGATTCGAAGCTCATAGTGAAGATGGGGGCCGGTACTCCAGCCGGTGGTGCCCACAGTGCCGATAATTTCACCCTGGTCGACCTTGGAGCCGGCCTTGAGGCCTTCGGTGAAGTCCTGCAGGTGCGCATACACCGTGGTCATCTGTTTGGCGTGCTTGATGAAGACCACGTTGCCGTAGCCGCGCTGCATGCCGATGTACTCGATCACGCCGTCGGCCGACGAGCGCACCCGGGTGCCGATGGGGGCGCCGAAGTCGACGCCCTTGTGGGCCCGCCAGTCGCGCATGATGGGGTGCAGACGTGCCTCGGTGAAACCGGATGTGACGCGGCTGAATTCGAGCGGATTGAGCAGAAAATCTTTCTTCAGGCTCTTGCCATCGAAGCCGTAGTACTCGCCGCGGCCATGGCGTTCGAACCACACTGCCTGATGTGCCTTCCCGCCTGTGGTGAGTTCGGCGGCCAGCACCCGAGTGGCAACCGCGCCGTCGAAGCTGTCGCCTTCACGCAGGAGTTCGTAGACGACGCGCAGGCGGTCGCCGCGCTTCAGGTCACGCTGCAGGTCGATGTCGCTGCCGAAGATCTCGGCAATCTGTACCGCTACCGATTCCGGGATTCCGGCGGCATCGGTGGCGGCGAACAAGGTCGAGCGCACCTCTGCCGAGCGCATCTCGGTGCTGCGTTCGATCGGGGAGACTTCTTCGCGCGCGGTCAGGGTGTCGCCATTGCGCCGTATGACGAGGCGCTTGCTGTCTTGGGCGGCACTGGCGTCGTCTTCGAGCCCGGCGCCGCGATAAGCAAACTTGAGCACACGACCCAGTGAGTCGAGTTCGGTTCGGACAGTTCGGCCAGGACGCAGCGTCAGTGCGGCTTTGGCAACCGGATCGAGGGCGACGAAACGCAGGAACTCAGGGTCGTTGGCGCCCAGGCGGGAAAGCACGCTCGCGAGTGTGTCGCCTCGGCGAATCAACTCGCTTTGCAGAAAGCTGTCGGAGGGTTCGGAGCCGACGATGGCAATCGGTACCTGTTCGGTGACGGTGACCGCGGGCGGCAACGCCGAGTCGGCAATAGGCGCCACCCCGAAGGCGGTCACTGCTGCGAGGGCACCGATCAAAGCGGTGACGAGGGCAACCTGGCGGAGGTGACTTCTGACTTGCATTGTTTCGATTGTACTTTCTTGATCTGACGCGGCCGGCGGGTCGGATAGAATCACCGATCAGTGCAACGCGAGGGTGCCAGGCGCGCGCTCTGAGAGCTGGACCGGGCGGTTTCGTCAATGCCGCGACAGCGTGCCCGGTTTGGCCAGACAGCACCCCGGGCGTTTGATAACTGCCGAACCGGATTGTAATCCAATAGGCTTAATCCTCACCAGGTTTCCCCATGAACGCCGGAAATTTGCCGACCAGCGACCGCACGCTGGCGGCTTTGAAAGTCAGCCTGCGCGGCTGTGACGAACTCCTGATCGAACAAGAATGGCTGCGCAAACTGGCGCGCAGCGAGCGTACAGGCACGCCACTGCGGATCAAGCTCGGTCTCGACCCGACCGCGCCGGACCTTCATCTGGGCCACACAGTGGTGCTCAACAAGATGCGTCAGCTGCAGGACCTGGGCCATACGGTGATCTTTCTGATCGGCGACTTCACCGCCATGATCGGCGATCCGTCGGGGCGCAATTCAACGCGCCCGGCGCTGACGCGCGAACAGATCGAAGCCAACGCCAAGACCTACTTCGAGCAGGCCAGCCTGGTGCTCGATCCGGCCCGGACCGAGATTCGATACAACTCCGAATGGAGCGATCCGCTGGGCGCGCGCGGCATGATTCAACTGGCGGCGCGGTACACGCTGGCGCGCATGCTGGAGCGCGATGATTTCACCAAACGGTTCAAGGGCGGCATCCCGATCTCGGTTCATGAGCTGTTGTATCCGCTGATGCAGGGCTACGATTCAGTTGCACTCAAGAGCGACCTCGAGCTCGGCGGCACCGACCAGAAGTTCAATCTGCTGGTCGGGCGTGAACTGCAGCGCGAGTATGGCCAGGAGCCGCAATGCATCCTGACCATGCCTTTGCTTGAGGGGCTCGATGGCGTCGAAAAGATGTCGAAATCGAAGGCCAACTACATCGGCATCACAGATGCGCCGGACGAGATGTTCGGCAAGCTCATGTCGATTTCAGACAAGCTGATGTGGAAATACTTCACCCTGCTGTCGTTTCGGCCGATGGCCGAGATCGATCTGCTCAGGTCGAGCTGTGAAGAAGGTCGCAACCCGCGCGAGGTCAAGGTGATGCTGGCGCAGGAAATCGTTTCGCGGTTTCACTCTGCTGGCGCGGCAAGCCAGGCGCTGGCTGACTTCGACGCGCGTTTTCGCGAGGGGGCGATCCCCGAGAACCTGCCGGAGGTGCTGGTCCAGGGCGCGCCGATCGCGATCGCGCTACTGCTCAAACAGGCACAGCTCGCGCCCTCCACCTCGGAGGCGATGCGCAATGTCGAGCAGGGCGGGGTTCGGATCGACGGCGAGCGCGTGTCCGACAAGGCGCTGAAATTGGCCGAAGGCACCTATGTGGTCCAGGTGGGCAAGCGCCGGTTCGCGCGAGTGACGGTGCGTGCCTGAGGCGGCGATGATCGGCCTTCTGCAGCGAGTCAGCGAGGCGCGCGTGATGGTCGACGGCGCCTGCACCGGCGAGATCGGGCACGGACTGCTGGTGCTGGCCTGCGCTGAACGAGGCGACACCGAACGTCAGGCGCAGGCGCTGCTCGGCAAGCTGCTGGCGTATCGGGTATTTCCGGACGACACGGGGCGAATGAACCGCAGCCTGCTCGATCTGTCGTCAGACGGCGGGTTGCTGATCGTGCCGCAGTTCACGCTGGCCGCCGACACGCAAAGCGGCACCCGACCGAGCTTCACGCCGGCCGCCGCGCCGGCCGACGCGCGGCGGCTCTTCGATCATTTCGTCAAGCTTGCGCGCGGCGGTTATCCTAATGTGCATACCGGCGTTTTTGGTGCCGATATGAAAGTGCATCTCATCAATGATGGGCCTGTCACCTTCTGGTTGAGGGTGGCCCCGGCCCACGCGAAGGAGACCGAATGAAGGTATGGAGTGACTCATTCGCCGATGCTGCGGCGATTCCGGCGGAATTCGCCTTTTGTCGGATCGACGCCGCCAGCCATTTGGCCCTGTCCGGGAATCGCAATCCGCACCTGGCGTGGCGCGATCTGCCGCTCGGCACGAAGTCGCTGGCGGTGGTCTGCCACGATCCCGACGCGCCCGGCAGCGGCGAGGACGTGAATCAGGAAGGCCGCGAGATCCCGGCCGGCCTGCCCAGGGTCCGGTTCCATCACTGGATTCTGGTCGACCTGGCGCCGGGCCGCGGCGCGATCAGCGCCGGCGAATACTCGAGCGCCGTGACGCCGCATGGCAAGCCCGGCCCGTCGGCAGGGCGCGGTGCACGGCAAGGGGTGAACGACTACACCGGCTGGTTTGCCAGCGACCCAGACATGGCGGGTGATTATTACGGCTACGACGGCCCTTGCCCGCCTTGGAACGACAGCATCGTTCACCGCTATGTGTTCACCGTTTATGCGCTCGACGTCGAGGTGCTGCCGCTGATGGGGCGCTTCAATGGAGTCGATGCCTTGAAGGTCATCGAGCATCACGCCTTGGGCAAAGCGGCGGTGGCCGGCACTTGCAGCCTGAACCCACGACTGGTCGGATGAGCCGGTGACCGAACTCATCCTGGTCCGCCATGGCGTGACTGCCTGGAACCGCGAGCGCCGCTTTCAGGGGAGCATCGACATTGCGCTCGAACCCGAAGGGCATATCGAAGCGCAGC
>JAYVOV010000551.1:0-3967 GCA_043757735.1 Burkholderiaceae bacterium | reverse complement strand
GTGATCGAATGGATCGACGGCCAGGTGCTCGAGGTGAAGGTCGAAGAGGCGCCGCTGCCGGGTGAGCAGATCGCGGCCATCGGTGCCGCGATCGCAGACGCGCTGTCCAGCCTGCATCAGCAGGATGCAATACACCTCGACGTCAAACCCGACAACATTCTCATGCGCCCCGGCGCGCCAGTTCGAGGAGGCGCCGACCGCGGCGTTCGACGCCGAAGCGCTCGAAAAAACGGCTTCTGGCATTCATCTCGAAAATGTGGTGCGGCTGCGCCACTGGGCAGAGCCCATGAACCTGCCACCAGAAAGGTTGTCGGTTCATGTGCTCGAGGCATCCGACAAGGCGCAGGCGGTGATCGAATACGCACGCGCCAATCACGCGTCGCTGATCGTGATCGGCGAGGCCAATTACTCGGAACCGGTCCTGGGGCTGGGGCGCTCGGTCACCACCGCAGTGGTCGAGCAGGCCGCCTGCAGTGTGTACGTGGTCAAGGGCTCGAGCGCGGTTCTGGCCGATTCGGCACAACAATGAAGTCCACGGCAGGATTCGTCATTGCTGCACTGCACTGCTACACTGCCGCGCCATGAGCCAATCCACCGAGCACAAGGGCCTGGCGCCCATCACACTGGCGGCAATCGGTGTGGTCTATGGCGACATCGGCACCAGCCCACTGTATGCCTTCAAGGAAGCCTTTGGCGGCAAACATGCCATTCCCCTGTCATCCGACAACGTATTTGCCGTCTTGTCGATGATGTTCTGGGCGGTGACGATCATCGTCTCGCTCAAATACGTGGTGCTGATGCTGCGGTTCGACAATCGCGGCGAGGGGGGCGTGCTGGCTCTGCTGTCGTGGGCCGCCAATACCGTGCGCCACAAGCCGGCGCTGCTGTGGCTGGTGTCTGTGATGGGGGCTTTTTCGGCGTCGCTCTTTTACGGCGATGCGGTGATCACGCCAGCAATTTCAGTGCTGTCCGCCGTCGAGGGGATTGCGGTCGCTGTCCCCGGCACAGAGCATTTCGTGGTGCCGATCGCACTGGGTGTTCTGATCGGCCTGTTCGGCATTCAGCGCCGCGGCACCGCAGCGGTGGGGGCGTTCTTCGGCCCCATCATGATCGTCTGGTTTCTGGTGCTGGCCGCGCTGGGGCTGGCCAGCATCGTACAGACGCCGCAGATCCTGCAGGCGATCAATCCGGTTCATGCGGTGCGCTTCATCATCGAGCATCCCGGCTGGGCTTTTCTGGCCTCGGCCGCGGTTTTTCTGTGCCTCACCGGTGCCGAAGCGCTCTATGCCGACATGGGGCATTTCGGGCCCCGTCCGGTGCGTCTGGCCTGGTTCGTGATGGTTTTCCCGGCGCTGATGATCAACTACCTCGGGCAGGGTGCTCTGGTGCTGCGCGATCCGGAAGCCGCCCGCAATCCGTTTTACCTGCTGGCCCCGGAACCGCTGCTGATTCCGCTGATCGCGCTGGCCATGGCCGCCACGGTGATCGCCTCCCAGGCGGTGATCTCGGGCGCGTTTTCGGCCACGCAACAGGCGTCGCGCCTGAATTTTCTGCCGCGCCTGCGGGTGCTGCATACCTCGGACACCGCCCGTGGTCAGGTCTACATTCCGCTGGTGAACTGGAGCCTGCTGGTGATGGTCATTCTGCTGGTTCTCGGCTTTCGCAGTTCCGACAGTCTGGCGGCCGCGTACGGCATTGCGGTGGCGGGTGATCTGTTTCTGTCGAGCGTCATTCTGCTGGTCGCGCTCCTCTACACCAGCGGCGCGCGGCGACTGCTCTGGCCGCTGTTCCTCGTGCTGGCGGTGATCGAGCTGTTTTTTTTCGCGAGCAACGTCTCGAAGATCTTCGACGGCGGCTGGTTCCCGCTCGCGCTGGCGGCGATCGTCTTTACCGTGCTCACCACCTGGCGGCGCGGCATCGACATCTTGCGAGCCAAAAAGGAAGCCGGCGCCGATGTGCTGGAAGATGGCCTCACCCTGCCTCTGGGCGACGTGCCTCGCGTACCTGGCAATGCAGTCTTCTTCAGTTCGTCTCGCATGGGCTGCCCGGGTGCGTTTCTGCACAACCTGAAACACAACCATGTCGTCCACGAGACTACGGTATTTCTCACCGTTGAATTCGACGACGTGCCCCGTGTGCTGGACGACGAACGGGTTGAAATCCAGCGTGGCGCCAACGGCATTGCCCGACTGATCGCCCATTTTGGTTTTCGCGAAGATCCGGATATTGAACTGGTGCTGCGCCTGGCCGCACGCAAGGGCTTGACGATGGAAGTTCAGTCCACATCGTTTTTCACCAGCAAACCGACCGTGGTGTCGGTCTCGCGGCGTGGCATCTTCGGCTGGCGCCGGTCCTTGTTCGGCTGGATGCTGCAAAACAGCGCCAGTGTTGCGAGCTACTTCAATCTGCCGCCCAACCGCGTCGTCGAACTGGGCGTTCAGGTCGGGATCTGAGGGGCTTTGCCGCTGAGCAGCACCTGCGCGAAGATCTCATGATCGACATTGGCGCCCGACAGCAGTCCCGCCGGGCGGCCACGGCCGCTCAGGGCGGGCCAGGCGTACTGCAGCGTCGGCGACATGTAGCGATAAACGATTGAACGAGCATCGTCGAGCGCAGCGCGCGTTGAACGAACTGGATCGGTGGCGGTCATGCGGTGACGTCGGTGGCGGTCATGCCATGACGGTAGCGCGCCACCGGTACAATTCGGGCCCTTACCCGACCTGAAGGATTGGTGAACAGTGGCCACACGCAAGGGCGAGTACACGGAAACCTCGATCCGCGTCCTGAAAGGCCTCGAGCCGGTCCGGCAGCGTCCCGGCATGTATACGCGTACGGACAGCCCGCTGCACATCGTGCAGGAGGTCATCGACAACGCGGCCGACGAAGCCCTGGCGGGCGCCTGTCGGGAAATAGCCGTTCGCATCGAAACCGACGGCTCGATCACCGTCGAGGATGACGGCCGGGGCATTCCGGTCGGCATGCATCCGGACGAAAAGGTTTCGGTGCTCGAGATCGTGTTCACCCGGCTGCACGCGGGCGGCAAGTTCGACAAGCAGTCCGGCGGCGCCTACAGCTTCTCGGGCGGCTTGCATGGCGTTGGGGTGTCCGTCACCAATGCCCTGTGCAGCCGGCTCGAGGTGACGGTGTGGCGCGAGGGCGCGGTGCACGACATCGTGTTTTCGGGCGGCGAGGTCATCGAACGTTTGAGATCGCGGCCGATGGTCCGCGGTGACAAGCGCAGCGGCACACGGGTGCGCTGCCAGCCCGATCCCCGGTATTTCGATAGCGCCACGATTGCCCAGGGCGACCTGATTCGGCTGCTGCAATCGAAGGCTGTGCTGCTGCCGGGCGTGCGAGTGAGTTATCTCGATGCACGTACCGGCCGCGAGTTGTCCTGGAAGTACGACGAGGGCCTTCGCGGCTACCTGAGTGAGTCGCTCGCGCAGGGCGGCTCGGCACAGCCGCTGATTCCCTTGCTCGAAGGCGATCAGAGTTATCCGGCCGGGCACGACAGCTTTGCCGAGGGCGAGGGCGCGCATTGGGTGATCGCATGGACCGAAGATGGACCGCTGGTTCGCGAGTCCTACGTCAATCTGATTCCGACCACGGCCGGCGGCATGCACGAGTCGGGCCTGCGCGAGGGGGTGTTCGGCGCGCTGCGCTCTTTCATCGAACTCCACGGTCTGCAGCCCAAGGGCGTCAAGCTGCTGCCCGAAGACGCGTTTGCACGCGCCAGTTTCGTGCTGTCGGCGAAGGTGCTCGATCCGCAATTTCAGGGGCAGATCAAAGAGCGTCTGAACTCGCGCGACGCACTGCGTCTGGTCTCTTCGCTGGTGCGTCCGCAACTCGAGCTCTGGCTCAATCAGCATGTCGATCTGGCCCGTCGCCTGGCGGATCTGGTCATCCGACAAGCGCAGGCCCGCAACCGTGCCGCGCAGCGGGTCGAGAAGCGCAAAGGCTCCGGCGT
>JAYVOV010000550.1:0-3970 GCA_043757735.1 Burkholderiaceae bacterium | reverse complement strand
CGGTATAGGCATAGTCCCAGCGGCTGGTATGGAAGGTGTGCCCCTTGAAGCTGTCCACACCGGCAATGCCGGGCAGCTTGGGCCGGTTCAAGGGGCCGCCGGCCAGCACCACGAACTGCGCGCGCAGCGCATCGCCGCGGTCGGTGGTGACCAGCCAGCGCGCCTCGTCGTCCAGCCAGCGCATGTCGGTGATCACCGTCTGAAAGAGCGCGGCCGGGTAGAGATCGAAATGACGGCCGATGCGCTGGGTGTGCTCGAGAATCTCGGGGCCACGGGCGTATTTGCCTTTGGGCATGTAGCCGGTTTCTTCCAGCAGCGGCAGGTAGATGTAGCTCTCGGTGTCGCAGGCGGCGCCCGGGTAGCGGTTCCAGTACCAGGTGCCGCCGAAGTCGCCGCCTTTTTCGATGATGCACAGGTCTTGGACGCCGGCGGCGCGCAGGCGGGCAGCGGCCAGCAGTCCGCCAAAGCCGCCGCCCACCACCACCACCTCGACCACGCGCGCAATGGCGGCGCGGGTGAAGCCCGGATCGGCGTAAGGATCGTCGAGCAGATGGTCAAATTGCCCGGTGAATTCGAGGTACTGATCGTTGCCGTCTGCGCGCACGCGCCGGTCGCGTTCGAGGTCGTAGCGTTTACGCAGGGCAGCGGGGTCGAAACCCAGTTCGTCGACGGTGGGAAGTTGCAGTGCGCTTTCGGCCATATCGATTGTCCGGGTTGTTTCAGAAGGATTGATGCGTTTGCAAGACGTCGGGCCGAGCAGCCCGCTGTCTCAAGATTCAGGCTGCACGTTCGCCTGTTTGAGCAGCTTGTGCCAGGTCACCTTCTCGCGCTTGTAGGCGTCGAGATACCCCTCGGGTGTGCTGCCGACGAAATCCATGTCCCACGACAGGATCTTCTCAGCGATCTCTGGCTGTCTGCAGGCGGTCACGATTTCAGCGGACATCCGCTGGATGATGGCTGGCAGCGTCCTGGACGGCGCGATCACGCCGATCCAGCCCGGATTCATTTTGTACAGGTCGTCGGTGAGCCCCAGCTCGGCCAGCGTTGGCACCTTGGGCATCGAGGCATGTCGCTTCGTGCCGGTGATGCCAAGGCGCTGCAGGGGGCCACTGAGCCAGTGGACGCCTTGTCCTTGTTGGCCTTGAGCCAGGCCAGAAGCGCCTGCACGGTGTTCGCCGGGACGCTCGGGTGCACGCCGAGCATCATGAGCACGGTGGCGATCAGGCAGACGAAGGTGATCTCTTTGTCGACGTCGTAGGGCACTTTGTCCGGCAGCCGCGCTGCGCAGCAGAAAACCGCGACAATCTTGTCTCTGTTTCATGCGTCTGCCCCTGATGAGGTCGGCGTTGGACCTGATTGCCCGATGTCAGGCGTTGACAATAGGCCGGATCGCGAATGCTGCCAATCGTCCTGGCGGGCGCGTGTTTCGAGCACCGATCCACTTGCGTCGGTCAGCGGTCAACCGGCCCGATCTCGAAACTATTGAACGCCAGCCCAGGTACTTGCAGCTCATAGCGCCTGCAGGACGATGGGCAGACCATCGCGTGGCTTGGCTATCGGCACCAGCTGGTAGGGCATCCGATACCCCTGCGGCACGCTGAACCTGAATCGCCGCAGCACCTGGTGCATCACGCTCTTGACCTCCATGTCGGCGAAGTGCTGGCCGATGCAAAGATGCGCGCCGCCGCCGAAGGGCAGGTACGCGTAGCCATGGCGGCGATGCTCGGCCCGCGCGGGCGAAAATCGTTCGGGGTCGAAGTCGTTCGGATTGGTCCACAGCGACGGCATGTGGTGGGTGTGGATCGGCGAGATGCCGACCGGCGTTCCCCTGGGGATCTGAAACCCGCCGAATGCGCAATCACGTGTGGCCTTGCGCGGGATCGAGGTGAGCGGCGGGTAGAGCCGAAGCGCCTCCTTCATGACCCATTCGGTGCGCTCGCTGCTGGCCAGGTCGGCATACGCGAGCTGCTGGTTCGGCAGGGCCTGCGCATCCTCGCGCAGCCGGTCCTGCCATTCGGGATGGCGGGCCAGGCAGTAGAACATGGTGGTCAGCGTCGAGGTGGTGGTGTCGTGCGCGGCCATCATCAGGAAGATCATGTGATTGACCACATCGTCGTCGCTGAAGCGTTCGCCGCTTTCGCCGTGAGCATGGCACAGCTGGCTGAACAGGTCGGGCCCTTCGGTGGCGCGCTTGCCAGCCAGGCGCTCGCGCATCACCTGCACCAGGTAGCGACGCGCCTTCACGCCGCGCCACATGGCAAACGGCGGCAGGGGTTTGCGCACCAGTGCGAGCGACGCTTCCACCGTGTCGATGAACGCCTGGTTCATGCGGTCGGCTTCGGGGCCCAGGGCCATGCCCATGAACACGCGGGCAGCAATATTGAGGGTGAGTGCCTTGATCTGCGGGAACATCTTCATCGGCCTGCTCGGCCAGGCGCTCACCACGCTGTCGATCACCGGCCCCATGTCATGCACATACCGCTCCATTGCTGAGCGCTTGAACGCGCCCTGCATGATTCGGCGGTGGTGCTTGTGCTGGGGATCGTCCATCGCCATGATGGCGCCGGGGAAAACCGCGTCGATCCAGTAATACCAGCCACCCCGGCTGGAGAAATTGCCCTCGCGGTCGTGCAGTACGAACTGGTTGGCCTCGGGGCCGAGCAGCGTCACGGTCTCGAAGAAAGTGCGCGAGCGCACGACATTGCCGTGGGCCTCGAGCGACTGGGCATTGGCCAGCGGGTCGCGCAGAAATTTCAGCAGATTGCCGATGAAGGGCAGGCCCTTGACCAGGGGGATGCTCGAGTAAGGCGCGTTGCTGGTTTGGCTGTCGTTGCTGGTTTGGCTGTCGCTGGTCATTCGGCTGTCGCTGCTCGTTTGGTGTTCGCTGGTCATTTGGCGGCTCGTGGCAGACCTGGTGCGGCGATGATACGGCCTGGCGTTGTCGTGCCCC
Organism: Burkholderiaceae bacterium; assembly: GCA_043757735.1. Lineage (GTDB taxonomy): Bacteria > Pseudomonadota > Gammaproteobacteria > Burkholderiales > Burkholderiaceae_E > Quisquiliibacterium. Next base: position 1,020 of record JAYVOV010000550.1, on the reverse strand, counting down.
GCGTTTCTGGACCACTGCGTCTCGCCAGTTGGCATCGGGAAAGGACCGTCGCCGACCCTTGTGTATTCTCGGCGGATGTCGTTTACCCCCAGCACGCAGCAGCGCCGAATCCTGATCTGGATGTGCGTTTTCATCGGCGTGAATCAGCTTGGCTTCGGTGCGCTGATCCCCGTGCTTCCCCTGTATGCGCAGGCCTTCGGTGTGCCGGCGTCGGCGATCGGCACCACGATCGCGGTCTACGGCCTGGCCCGCATGGTGTCCGCGCTGCCGGGCGGGCGCCTCGCCGACGCGCTGGGGCGGCGCCAGTCGATGGCCGTTGGCGGCCTGATCTGCACGCTGGGTAATTTGTGGTGCGCCTTTGCCAGCACGTTTCCGGAGTTCGTGCTGGCGCGATTCGTTGCCGGCCTGGGCGCGGGCTGGGTGCAGGCAGTGGGCATGATCGTGCTGGCCGACATCAGCACGCCGGAGCATCGGGGCCGCATGATGTCGATCTACCAGGGAACCTTCCTGTTTTCGGTCGGTATCGGGCCGTTCCCAGGTGGTCTGCTCGCCCAGCAGTTCGGGCTGGCCGTGCCGTTTGCGACCTATGCCGCAGCCTGCGGCGTGGCCGGTCTGCTGGCCTGGTTCGTGATTCCCGAGACCCGAACCTTTTCCGCCAGAGAAGGCCATACGGCCACACCGAGCGCTGTGCCCTTCATGACCCAGATGCGGATACTCGTCGCGAACACGGGTTACCTGATGGTCTGCCTGATGGGCCTGATCAACGCGGTGGTGCGCACCGGCGGCCTGTTCAACGTGGTGCCGCTGCTGGCCGCCTCCAAGCTGGGCCTCGGGCCCGGCCAGGTGGGCAGTCTGCTGGCGCTGGGCAGCCTCATGGGGCTTGCGGCGAGCTATCCGGCGGGCGTGCTGGCCGATCGGATCGGCCGCAAGCCGATCATCGTGCCGTCGGCGCTGCTGACGGCGGTGGCGTTCGTCGTCTACTGCGTCGCGCCGTCGATGCTCTGGTTCGGCGTCGCCTGC
>JAYVOV010000549.1:0-15027 GCA_043757735.1 Burkholderiaceae bacterium | reverse complement strand
TCACCGTCTTTGGCGGTCAGCCCAAAATTCTCGAACACGAGGTGGTCCGCAATCCACTCGGGCCCCTGCAATCCTGGGGCGAACAGGTGCCCTCGATCATCCGCTGAGTTTGAGCGACCAGTTCTGGCCGATGAGGTCGTGGCCGAAGCTGTGGTGCCGCTCTTCGGACACCTGAACAAATCCCTTGCGCTCATAGATACGGCGTGCTGCCGTCAGAATATCGTTGGTCCACAACATCAGCCGGCGATAGCCGATCTCGCTTGCTCGATCGATGCACGCCTGAACGAGTCGATCGCCGACCCCCTGACCGCGCGCATCGGGCTCAACATAGAGCAGGCGCAACTGGCCCACCGTCTGCGAACGCCGAACCAGGAACACCGACCCGAGAATGGTCTCGCCACGATGCGCGATCCAGCCTCCCGCGCGCTGCGGATCGAAATCTTCGATGAACTGGGCGCCGATCCGCGCTATCAGCGATTCATAGGTGTTATCCCAGCCGTATTCGCGCCCGTACAAGATCATCTGCCGATGGACGATCCAGCCGATGTCCCCCGGCCGGTGCCCGCGCAAAGCGATCACCGGCGCAATGCTCGCGGTGTCCGGCGCCGGGCCAAGGCCCAGCAGCCGTTCGATCGTGCCCATCGCACCGATCAGCTCATTTTGCCCGCCCTTGGGCAAGGCCCGCAATTGACCCCGGACCTGGCGGCGCGAGGCCCGCTCAAGACCCGCGAACGCCTTTCGGCCAGCGACGGTCACCGACAACTGCCAGACACGACGATCGTCGGCCGACCGTTCGCGGCCGACCAGCCCGGCTCGCGCAAGGGATGCGAGCAGGCGGCTCAGGTGGCCGGCGTCCATCGCCAGCACCTCGCACAGCTGCGACGCCGTGCAATCGCGGCGCGTCGCGATCTCGAAAAACACGCGCGCCTGGGCTAGCGATTGCGCGGCATCGGGCAGTCCCGTTTTCAAGACCCCGATCGCCGCCGTGTAGCCCCGATTGAATCGGCGCACCCGTTCGACGGGGTCGGAGGATCCTGTTGACGTCACAATGCTCCCTCGATTGCGTAATTAATTGTCAAAGTCAAGAATATAATCGAAGTCTCCAGGCAATCCGGCCCAGCCTGGTGCAGGCCTTCGGCCCCACACACCAATCCCTCGACCGGCGAATGGCAGACGCCCTGCGCGCGATGATCCAGCGGTGGCTGCCGGTCACTCGCGATAGGTGAACGGAAAGAGCCGCTGCTCGACGCAGAGATGTACCTTAATGACATTTTTCTGTTCGACGGTGACTTCCAGCTTGCCTGCGCAGGCGGCGAGCACAGCACAATAAGCAGCGACTGCGGCGTGCTGCTGGCGGCACTGGGGCAGCGCATCAACTACCGGGATGAAGCGGCCTTCGCCCTCTTCTACCGCAGCGCCATGGGCCGCAACCCGCTGCGCATGACCGTCGATCTGGAGGACGACCACATGACGCTCGACCCACTGCGCCGACAGCTTGTCGCGCTGGCATTTCAGCGCGACTATTCACATGCCGAGATCGCCGAGCAAGCCGGTTTGCCGGCGGGCACGGTCAAGTCGCCCATCCGCCGTGCACCAGCGGTGATGAAAACCTCGACCCAAGCCCCACCGCTTCATTCTCGTCAGCCGCTGGCGGCTGGCAAGCTCGCCCGTCGTGGGAACCAGGTTGCTCGAGCCCGCCGAGGGCGGCTGGGTCGATGTGACCTCCCGCTGGGAAGTGCTGCTCGAGCGGCCCCGGATGCATGCCCTGTCGATCCTGCTGCGGCCGTTGTTCGAGTGGCATCACTTCACTGCCATGCGCGCCGCCGCGCTCGGCATGGGCCGCCGGCTTGACTGCCGTGTGCTGCACTTGCGCAAGTGGACAGGCAGCCGCAGGCCTTGAGAGGCTACCCGGATTCAGCCGGCAGACCCAATTCGTAACCAAGCTTTGAATCCGATCGCCCTCGGCCTGCGTATGTAGTCCCAGATGTCGCGATGCGGCGTCTCCCTGCGACGCGCTCCCGCGCCGCTCCACGCCCGAAGGAGAACGAAAGTGAAGAACCCCTCCCGCATCGGTGGCGCTCTTGCCACCCTCCCACTGACGCTGGCAGTACTGGCTGGCAATGTGCAGGCCTCGAGTCACCGCGAGGCACCGTCTATCACGACCACCCCGAAGGCCGATGCCACCGACTTCTACATGTTCAACAGCTACGAGCCAGGCCGCACCGGCTTTGTGACGCTGATTGCTGACTACCAGCCGGATCAGAGCAGCTATGGTGGCCCGAACTATTTCAAACTCGACCCGCAGGCGCTCTATGAGATCCACATCGACAACGTCGGTGACGCGAAGGAACACATCAGTTTTCAATTCAGGTTCAACAACACGCTGAAGGCGAAGACGCTGAACATCGGCGGCAAGGACGTGGCCATCCCGCTGACGCAGTTCGGCGGCGTGAGCGACGCAAGCGGCGCGAACCTCAACGTGACCGAGAGCTACACCGTCGACATCGTGCGCGGTGACCGCCGCAGCGGCGCACGCGCCGCGATCAGCAATGCTGCCGGCGGCGGCGTGAGCTTCGCGAAGCCCTCCGACAACATCGGCACCAAGACGATCCCCAACTACGCCGCTTATGCTGCGCAGTTCATCCACACGGTCAACATCCCGGGCTGCTCGGCGCCGGGCAAGGTCTTCGTAGGCCAGCGCAAAGACCCGTTCGCAGTGAACCTCGGCGCGATCTTCGACCTGGTCAATGTGCCCAGTGCAGCGTTCATTCTTAATGCGGCCAATAAGGACGCGGGAAGCGATTCGCTGCAGGATAAGAACGTCACCAGCCTGGCGATCGAGGTGCCAACCAGTTGCCTGCTCGCAGCCGGATCAAATGAAACGGTGATCGGCGGCTGGACCACCGCGAGCCTGCGCCAGGGCAGCCTGCTCAGCGCCGCACCGAAGACCGGTTACCAGACCGCCTCAGTCTCGGGCGGTGCGTGGACGCAGGTCTCGCGGCTGGGCATGCCGCTCGTCAACGAAGTCGTGATCGGACTCGGTGACAAGGACAAGTTCAATGCGTCCAAGCCGAAGGATGACAGCCAGTTCGCCACCTACGTCACGAACCCCACGCTGCCCGCGCTGCTCGAGATTGCGCTGGCCTCCCCGGGCATCGCCCCGACGAACTTCCCGCGCACTGACCTGATCACAACCTTTCTGACCGGCATCAAGGGTGTGAACCAACCCGCGAACGTGGTCGGTTCCGAGATGCTGCGCCTGAACACCGCGATCCCGGCGACGCCGTATGCGAGCCAGAACCGGCTCGGCCTGCTCGGCGGTTTGCTCGGCCCGGCGCCGCAAGACCTGGCGGGCTACCCGAACGGCCGCCGCCCGAACGACGACGTGGTCGACATCTCGCTGATCGCGGTGATGGGTGGGCTGTGCGTGGCCAACGGCGACGCCGACACCTACAAGTTCGGCACAAGCTGCAAGCCGTCGGCGGTGCCGCTCGGCGCCGCGGTGTTCGGCCTGCACGACGGTGTCGACCAAGCCGGCGCAAAGGTACGCGCCGCCGGCCCGCTGCTGCCCGGATTCCCGTACATGGGCACGCCCTTGCCGGGTGCCGGCGGGGCCAAGTGACAGCCATAGCAGGAGCACATCATGAAAACATCATCGATACTAGTGTTATGCGCCGTCGCCGTCTTGAGCGCCTGTGGCGGCAGCAGTGACAACAACGCTGCGCCCGAGCCGACACCGCCGCCGACCAGCGCGGTGCCAGCCAGTGCGGGCAGCTCCGCGGGCGGCTTCGTCGCGTATTTGAAGTCACTGGTCGCCTCGGCCGCCGACACGCTCGAACCGGTGAACGTCAGCTCACTGACGCCGCAGGTCGACGATCTCGCCGAGCCAACCCAGATCGATTGACCCGATCGAGCTCTGGGAGAGACCCGGGCGGCGAGCACTGCGTTCGCCGCCCGCACCCTGTGCCGTGCGACGGGGTCCTCGATCTCGTCGATCAGGGCAGCCAGCATCAAGCGCAACTGACGCGATCTGCAGACCGACATCGGAGATGAAAACCAGCACCCGCAACAGATGCGTCGAACAGTCGAGCCGGAGCGCGCGCGTGTAAACGCCCGAATACTTTCGACGGAAAGTATCTTCGGTTATCCTGAGTCGCTGCAAAAGAGCCGGCAAGACTGCCGGACAATTCCAAACGGAGGCGCCGTGGAAGTGTTTCTTTGGGTGCTGTTGCTGGTCGTCGTCGCGCTCGTCGGCATCGTCCTGCTCAATCGCTTCTATCTGAAGTCCACCCGCGACACTGCACTGATCCGCACCGGCGCGGGCGGGCAGCGCGTGATCCTCGATGGCGGCTCTCTGGTGCTGCCCTTCCTGCATCGAGTCGACGAGATCAACATGCGCACGCACAAGTTCGAAGTGCGCCGCGCGGCAGACCGCAGTCTGATCACCGAAGACCGGATGCGCGTCGATGTCGACATGGAATTCCATCTGCGTGTTCAGCCAACCGCCGCAGGCGTGGCGACCGCCGCGCAGTCCTTCGGGGCGCGCACACTCAGGTCGGACGAACTCGGCCTGCTGCTCGAAGGCAGATTCGTCGATGCGTTGCAGGCGGTGGCTGCCACCTACACGCTGGACGCGGTCCACGAAAAACGCAGCCTGTTTGCACGCGCAGTGCGCGAAGCGCTCACCGAAGAAATGCTGCGCAACGGGCTGGTGCTGGAGTCCGCCTCGCTCACCCGCATGGATCAGACGCCATTCACGTCGCTCAACGAGAACAACGCCTTCAATGCGGTCGGCATGCGCCGGCTGGCGGAGATCGTTGCGACGAACAAAAAGAAGCGCGCCGAAATCGAAGCCGACGCCGAAGTATCGGTGCGCCAGGTGCAGCTCGACACCCTCAAGACCCGGCTGAACATCGATCGCGAGCAGCAGCAGGCGCAGATCGCCCAGCAGCTCGAACTCGAGCGCAGCAAAGCGTCGTCAGACGCCGAGACAGCGCGCAATCGCGAAGCCGCGCAGCTCGAGAGCGAACGCGCGCGCATCGATCGCGAACGTGCGGTCAAGACGGCCGAGATCGAGCGTGACCGCCAGATCGATCACGCCAAGATGTCTTCGATGCTGGCCAGCGAGATCCAGCGTGTCGAGCAAGCCATCACGCTGTCGAAGAAACAATCCGAAGAAGCCCAGGTCACGGCCGATACCGAGATCGCCCGTTCGGCGGTTCTCCTGGCCCAGGAGCGCGTGCAGACCGAGCGCGAGCGCGCAGCCCAGAATCGCAGCCGCGAGATCGCGCTGCTGCGCGCCAGGCAAGATGCCGAGGTCGATGCCGAACGCGCCACATCGGCCAACCAGACGCTTGTCGACCGTGCACGCGCCGAGGCGCATGCCATTCGCGAAAAGGGTGCCGCCGACCGCGAACAGATGCTGGCCGAATCTGAGGGCCGGCGCGCGATGCTGGCCGCCGAGAACACCACATCAGACGCGCTGATGCGCATGAAACTCGAAATGTACCGGCTCGACCGGCTGCCCGAAATCACCGCGCAGATGATGAAACCCATCGAAAAGATCGACTCCATCCGCATCAACCAGATCACCGGGCTTGGTTCGTACGGCGGCGGCAGCGGCGGCGGTTCGGGCGACGCCGGCGGTCCGGTGTCGCCGGTGAATCAGGCAATGAACAGCATCCTCGACATGGCACTGCAGTTTCCAGTTCTCAAGCGAATCGGCGAAACCATCGGCATCGATCTTGACGGCGGTTTGAAGTCGATCACCAGTCCCGCAAGCGCAGCGCCGGCTGCCGAGCAGTCTCCCCCGGCACACTGAGCCCCAGACCAACATTGCCAGACCTGCTGGCATCAGAGGAGTTACCGATGAGTCTGAACCGCCGTTCCTTCATGGCCCGTTCCGCAACCCTGATGGCGGCCAGCCAGATCCCCGAGGCAGCCATGGCGGCCGCCGACATAAAACTGGGCAGCATCCTCGACACATCGGGAATGTTCGACATCTACGGCAAGCCGATGGATCAGGCGGTGCAGATGGCGGTCGACGAGATCAACACCGCCGGCGGCCTGATCGGTCGAAAAATCAAGAAGATCTCTTACGACACCCAGTCCGATATGGCGCTCTACACCAAGTTTGGTCAGACGCTGGCCCGCGAAGACAAGGTCGATGTCGTCCACGGCGGCATCCTGTCGGCTTCCCGCGAAGCGATCCGTCCCACGCTGCGCAAAGAGAAGGTCCTGTACTTCTACAACGTCCAGTACGAAGGTGGCGTGTGTGACCGCAACATCGTCTGCACCGGCATCACCCCCGCCCAGCAGGCCGAGGTTTTGCTGCCGTACGCGATGAAAAAGTGGGGCAAGAAGGCCTACATTCTGGCCGCCGATTACAACTATGGCCAGATCACCTCGAAGTGGGTCCGCAAATATGTGGGCGACAACGGTGGCCAGACAGTTCAGGTCGATTTCTTCCCGCTGGACGTGGCCGATTTCAACTCCACCATCAAAAAAATTCAGGACGCCAAGCCCGACTTCATCGTGTCGGCGCTGGTGGGTGGCGCGCACATGTCATTTTACCGTCAATGGGCGGCCGCCGGCATGAACAAGCGCATCCCGATGTGCTCGACCACGCTGGGCGCGGGCAATGAGCAGTCGGTACTGACGAAGGCAGAAGGCGACGGCATCCTGTGCGCCTACAACTTCTCGCGCGAACTGGGCACGCCCGAGAACAAGAGTTTCCTTGAGCGCTGGACCAAAAAGTACGGCAATACCAACAATGTTCATGAACTGGCCTGCGCAACCTATCAGGGTGTGCTGCTGTGGGCCGACGCCGTCAAGAAAGCCAAGAGCGTCAAACACGGCGACATGATCAAGGCGATAGAGTCCGGCATCTCGATCATGGGGCCGGGCGGCAAGGTCACCATCGATGCCAAGACCCACCATGCGGTGCTCGACGTGCACATCATGGAGGTCAAGGACCAGAAGATGAACGTGTTGCAAAGTTTCTCGCAGCGTGCGCCCATCGACACCCAGTTGGTCTGCGACCTCAAGAAAAACCCCGACTCGACCGTGCAGCACGAGATCAAGATCTGATCGCCCGCCGGGATTGACGGAGCAGCCGTGGATCAGATCGTGGTCGGCGCGATCGAAATCGCGTATGCCATCGCGTCGCTTGCGCTGATCAGCGCCGGCCTCGCCCTGGTGTTCGGGATGATGCGCGTCATCAATCTGGCCCATGGCGAGTTCGTTGTGATGGGGGGTTACGCCACGATCGTGGCCACGCGGGCTGGCCTGGACATCTGGTTCTCGATGCTGGTGGTGGCGCCTCTCGCAGTCGGTCTGATCGGACTGCTGGTCGAGCGCCTGATCATTCGCTGGCTGTATGGGCGGATGGTCGACACGATGCTGGCCACCTGGGGGCTGTCCCTGCTGCTGGTCGGACTGATCACCACCGTCTTCGGCAACACCACGACCGGGGTCACCAATCCGCTGGGGCCGGTCTCGATCGGTTCCTATCAGATCGGCGGCTACAGCCTGTTCATCATCGCGGTCGCGATCGTGCTGATGACGCTGATCTATCTGGTCCTCCGATTCACCCGCGTCGGTCTGGTCGCGCGTGGCGCGATGCAAAACGCCGAAGTGGTCAGTGCGCTCGGCTACAACCCGTCGCGCGTCTACATGATCACTTTTGCGCTCGGCGCGGCGGTGTCGGGGCTGGCCGGCGGCGTCATGGCCCCCCTCACCGGTCTGCTGCCGAACTCAGGTGGCCAGTTCATCGCAAAATCGTTCATCACCGTGATTGCCGGCGGTGCGTCGGTCATCGCCGGCACCACTGCCGGCAGCATCGTGTTCGGCACGGTCTCGAAGGTGGTCGAGATGCTCTCCACCACGGTCATCGGCGAGATCGCCTTGCTGGTGGTGGCGGTGATCTTGCTGCGCATCCTGCCCACCGGTATCACCGGCCGGTTCTTGCGCGGAGCCGTCTGAGTGTCGCGGCGTGAATGGGTCCTGACTGTCATTGCCATTGCGCTGCTCGCACTGGCCCCGCTGGCGCTGAACACCAACACGCTGACCATGCTGCTCATCTATGGCCTGCTGGCGCTGTCACTGGGCCTGGTCTGGGGCTTTGGCGGCATCCTGTGCTTCGGCCAGGCGGCGTTCTACGGCCTGGGCGCCTACACCTACGCCATCGCGGCGCTGAACATCGGCGAGTCGACCTTGCCACTGCTGCTGGCCATCGCGCTGCCAGCACTGCTGGCCTTCGCACTGGGCGCGCTGATGTTCTATGGGCGGATCAGCGACGTCTATCTGGGCGTCATCACTCTGGTGGTGACACTCATCTTCTTCAAGTTCCTCAACGGTGCGGCAGGTGAGATCTACCAGATCGGCAGCGCGCGTCTGGGCGGCTACAACGGTATTCCCGGATTCCAGACCCTGAATGTGCCGGGCATGCCCGACGAATACATCACCGGCGATGCGCTGTACGCGCTGGTCGCGACATGCGTGGTATTGGTCTGGCTGTTGTGCCGCTGGCTGCTGGCATCGAGTTTCGGGCGCGCCTGCATGGGTATCCGCGAAAACGAACTGCGCGCGCAACTGCTGGGCTACGACGTGCGCCTGATCAAGACGCTGCTGTTCACCGCGGGCGGTGCGATCGCGGGCCTGGCCGGGGCCTTTTATGCAAGCTGGGCGGAGATCGTCACGCCCAACCTGTTTTCACTCGCCCAGTCGGCCGAGATCATCATCTGGGTGATCGTAGGCGGGGTGGGCACACTGGTCGGCCCTGTCCTGGGTGCGATGCTGCTGGCGTGGCTCAAAATTCTGCTCGGCAGCCAGCAGCTCATCAACAACCTTGTTGTGTCGGGAGCAATTCTCATTCTGGTAGTGCTGCTGCTGCCCAGCGGCGTGCTGCCCAGCCTGATGCGCGTCTTTGGCAGGCACCACTGCGGCAGCAGGTCAGGTGCGGCACCGGCGGCACCGGCACCGGCGGCGGGCGGCGCAGGTCATCCCGCACCGATCGACTCCAAGCGGCTCAGGAGAACGCACCGTGGCTGAGGTCGTCGTCGAGACCCAGGACCTGAGCATGCGCTTCGGCGGCGTCATCGCAGTAGACAACGTGAACTTCAAGCTGCGCAAGCTCGAGCTCCTCTGCCTGATCGGCCCGAACGGCGCCGGCAAGACCACGTTCTTTCGGTGTCTCACCGGCCAGCACCGGCCCACCAGTGGCGACGTCTGGATCGCGGGGCACCGGGTCAGCGGTCGGCCCATTCATGAGATCGCCCGCATGGGTGTCGGCATCAAGACGCAGGTGCCGAGCCTGGCCAACGGCCTGCCGGTGCGCGAGAACCTCTGGCTCAGCGCGCGCCGCCGGCATCCGCCGAAAGCGGCCGACCAACAGGTCGATCGGCTGCTGACCGAATTGGATCTCACCGCGCATGCCGGATCACCGGCCGGACTGCTCGCCCACGGCATCCGACAGATGGTTGAAATCGGTGTCGCCATTGCCTGCGATCCGTGGCTGCTGCTGCTCGACGAGCCGGCCGGCGGACTCACTCACGACGAAGCCGAACGCGTAGGACACCTGATCCGCTCCCTCAATGAGCGCATGACGGTGGTGGTGGTCGAGCACGACATGGCCTTCGTGCGCAGCGTCGCGCAGCGCGTGGTGGTTTTCCATCAGGGCAGCGTGCTGGCCGATGGCGAACCTGAAACGGTGCTTGCTGATGCCAAAGTGCGCGAAGTCTATCTCGGCAGCAAGGTGCGATGACGATGGCCGCTCAAGGTGCGACGACATCGGCCGGGCGTGAGATCGTTTTGCAGACCCGCGAACTACGCGCCGGCTATGGCCGCGTACCAGTGCTGCACGGCATCGACCTGTCGGTGCGTGAAGACGAGATCGTTGGCGTGCTGGGCCACAACGGCATGGGCAAGAGCACGCTCATCAAGACCCTGATGGGGCTGGTGCCGGTCAGCGGCGGATCGCTCGAAATCAACGGCATCGACGTCACCCGCGAGCCGGCGCATCTGCGGGCCCGCGTGGGTGTGGGTTACGTGCCGCAGGGGCGCGGCATCCTGGCCGCCCTGAGCGGGGCAGAAAACCTGCGGCTGGCCTGGTTGCGCAACGGTGAAGAAACCGAATCCCAGGCGATGGCCCGGGTGCTTGCGCTGTTTCCGCGCGTCGAACGCCTGCTCGATCGGCGCGGCGGGGTTCTCTCCGGCGGCGAGCAGCAGTTGCTGGCGCTGGCCCGCGCCCTGATGACCGATCCCTGGCTGCTGCTGCTCGACGAGCCCACCGAAGGGATCCAGCCCTCGATCATCGAGGAGATGGCCACCACGCTGGTGCAGCTGCGCGACAAGCACGGCCTCACCCTGCTGGTGGTCGAGCAGAATCTGGACTTCATCCTGGACTGCGCCGACCGGGTGCTGATTCTCGAAAAAGGCGCGATCCAATCCGAGGTCTCCGGCGACCAGTTGCGCGATCCGGCCCGCCTGGCAAGCTTCATCGGGCTAGGCGCGGCGCGCGCGACGCGCGGCGACGCCCCATTGGCGCAGCCAGGTCGGGCATCTGCGGCGCAGCCGGGTCGAGCATCTGCAGCACACTCTTCACCAACCCAGCCAGCGAGCCCGCTCAGGGCCGCTCGCACGCCGGCCGACATCCGTCAGCCTCCCGCAACCGCTTACCCGACAGGTCACATCATGACAGTGCGCAGGCCCACGCTCGAACAAATGAAGGCGCTGATCGCCGAACTGCACATGACCATGTCCGAGCCCGAGATCCTCGCCTACATGCGTGAGATGGAAGCGTCGCTGCAGGCCTACGACCGCATCGACTCGCTTCCCGACTACCTGCCGAAGGTCAAGTACCCGCGCACGCCCGGATACCGCCCCTCGCAGGCCGAGAACCCGCTGAACGCCTGGTACGTCAAGACCGAGGTGCGCGGCGCCGCCAGTGGCCCGCTTGAGGGGCGCCGGATCGTCCTCAAGGACAATATCTGCCTGGCCGGCGTACCGATGATGAACGGCGCCTCGACGCTGGAGGGCTATGTGCCCGACATCGACGCCACTCTGGTGCAGCGCATCCTCGACGCCGGCGGCACCATCGTCGGCAAATCGCACTGCGAGTACTTCTGCCTGTCCGGCGGCAGCCACACCAATGCCACCGGCCCGGTCCACAACCCCTGGCGGATGGGCTACATGACCGGCGGCTCATCGTCGGGCTCGGGGGCACTGGTGGCCAATGGCGAGGTCGATATGGCGATCGGCGGCGACCAGGGCGGGTCGATCCGCATGCCCGCCTCGTTTTGCGGCATCTACGGCATGAAGGCCACCCACGGCCTGGTGCCCTACACCGGCGTCATGCCGATCGAGGCGACCATCGATCATGTCGGCCCGATGACCGCGACCGTGTCCGACAATGCGCTGCTGCTGGAAGTGATCGCCGGGCCCGACGACCTCGACCCGCGCCAGAACAGTCCACGGGTGGACAAGTACACCGCTGCCCTCGGCCGCGGGGTGTCAGGGCTGCGGATCGGCGTCGTGCGCGAAGGCTTCGGCCTGCCCAACAGCGAAGCCGACGTCGACGCCAAGGTCCGGCAGGCCGCCGAACGCCTTGCCCGTCTGGGCGCGCAGGTCGAGGAAGTGTCGATCCCGATGCATCTGGACGGTGCCGCGATCTGGACCCCGGTAGCACTGGAGGGCCTGCAGGCGCAGATGATGAACGGCAACGGCATGGGCTTCAACTGGAAAGGCATGTACACCACCAGCCTGCTCGACCGCCACGCCAACTGGCGCAGTCGGGCCAACGAACTGTCGCCGTCGCTCAAAATTTCGATGCTTATCGGCCAGTACTTCATCAACCACTACGGTGGACGCTTCTACGCCAAATCGCAGAACCTCTCGCGGCTGCTGCGCAAGACCTACGACGACACGATGGCGCGTTACGACCTGCTCCTGATGCCCACCGTGCCGATCAAGGCGCAGCCCATTCCGCCTGCCGGCGCGCCCTTGTCGCTGATCATCCAGCGAGCCTTCGAGATGGTCGGCAACACCGCGCCCTTCGACGTCACCGGTCATCCGGCAATGAGCATTCCCTGCGGCTTGAGCGAAGGGCTGCCAGTGGGCATGATGCTGGTTGCGAAGCACTGGCAGGAGAGCACCATCTACCGGGCCGCTTACGCATTCGAACAATCCGGAGACTGGCGTCACTTCTGATCGCCAAGGGTCTCCGTTGCCTGGAATCGAAGGCCATGAACCAGAATGTATTCAGCAGCTTCCAGTCACGCGCCGCGCCGCCCGGAGGCAATCGCCGCCCGCCGCAGGACGGGCTCTCCTATGTGAAGGGTGATACCACCGCCGACCTCGCCCACCTGACCATCCCGGCCTTTCTGGCGCAGGCGGTGACCAGAGGTGGCGCGCGCGAAGCGGTTGTCTTTCGCGAACAGGGCGTGCGCTGGAGCTGGTACGACTTCGCCGAGCGGGTCGACGAACTCGCCGCCGCCCTGCTGTCGCTGGGCGTGGTCCGCGGCGATCGGGTCGGCATCTGGTCGCCCAACCGGTTCGAATGGCTGGTGACTCAGTTCGCGACCGCGCGCATGGGCGCGGTGCTGGTCAACATCAACCCGGCCTATCGGCTGTCCGAGCTCGAATACACGCTGAACAAGGTTCAGATGAAGGCCCTGGTCACCGCCGATCGCTTCAAAGCGAGCCTGTACCTGGAGATGCTCCAGACGCTCGCACCGGAGCTGGGCTCGTGCGAACCAGGCCGCCTGCAAAGCGCCAGGCTGCCACACCTGCGCATCGTGATCCGGATGGGCGAGGAGCGCACACCCGGCATGTACAACTACGCCCAGGTGCTGGCCATGGCCGGCCCAGCACACCGCGCGCGACTCGACGACATCACGCGCAGCCTCGACCCCGACGACCCCATCAACATCCAGTTCACCAGCGGCACCACCGGCAGCCCGAAAGGCGCCACCCTCACGCACCACAACGTGGTCAACAACGCCCGCTTCATTGCGATCGCCATGCGACTGACCGGCGAGGATCGCTTGTGCATTCCGGTGCCGCTGTACCACTGCTTCGGCATGGTGCTGGGCGTGCTGGCTTGCGTCAGCACAGCCAGCGCGATGGTGTTTCCGGGCGAAGGCTTCGACCCCGTCACCACGCTGGCAGCCGTCTCCGAAGAACGCTGCACGGCTTTGCACGGCGTGCCGACGATGTTCATCGCGCAGCTCGATCATCCGGAGTTTTCACGCTACCAGCTGGCCACGCTGCGCACCGGCATCATGGCCGGCGCCCCCTGCCCCATCGAGACGATGAAGCGGGTGCTCTCGCAGATGCACATGAACGAGATCACCATCGCCTACGGCATGACCGAAACCAGTCCGGTGTCTTTTCAAAGCGCCACCGACGACCCCCTGGAAAAACGGGTGAGCACAGTGGGCCGCATCCAGCCTCATCTGGAAGTGAAGGTGGTGGACAACGATGGTCGAATCTGTCCGATCGGCGTCAAAGGCGAGTTGTGCACGCGCGGTTACTCGGTGATGAAAGGGTACTGGGACGACGACACCCGCACCCGCGATACCGTCAAGGACGGCTGGATGTACACCGGCGACCTCGCCACCATTGATGAAGAGGGCTACTGCAACATTGTCGGCCGCGTGAAAGACATGCTGATCCGCGGTGGCGAAAACGTGTTCCCGCGCGAGGTCGAGGAGTACCTGTACCGTCACCCCAAGATTCAAGATGTGCAGGTGTTCGGCGTGCCCGACCCCAAGTACGGCGAAGAGGTCGCCTGCTGGGTCGTTCTCAAGGCTGGCCAGAGTGCCACCGAAGAAGATATCCGCGATTTCTGCCGCGCTCAGATCGCGCACTACAAGGTGCCGCGCTATGTTCGCTTCGTTGCCGAACTGCCAATGACCATCACCGGCAAGCCGCAGAAGTTCGTCATGCGCGACGAGATGGTCAGGCAGCTGGGGCTCACCGTGCAGAAGACCGCATGAGCATCTTATTGAATGCCGCCACAGACGTGCTGGTGGTCATCGACGTGCAGATCGACTTCTGCCCGGGCGGCGCGCTGGCGGTCGCGGGCGGCGATCAGATCGTGCCGGTCATCAATCGGCTCGGTGCGCGGTTCGCCCAGCAGGTGCTGACGCAGGACTGGCACCCGCCTTGGCACCGATCGTTCGCCTCGTCACACCCGGGCAAAACGCCCTACAGCACCACCGCCATGCCGTACGGTAAACAGACTCTGTGGCCAGATCATTGCGTGCAGGCCAGCCGCGGCGCCGAACTGCATCCCGATCTGCGCCTGCCGGCGGCCCAGATGGTCATCCGCAAAGGCTTCAGGCCGGGCATCGATTCTTACTCGGCCTTCTTCGAGAACGATCGCGCCACGCCCACCGGCTTGTCGGGCTACCTGCGCGAGCGCGGATTGAAACGGGTGTTTCTGTGCGGCCTGGCCACCGATTTCTGCGTGGCCTATTCAGCAATCGATGCGCAGCGCCTGGGTTTTGCCGCGTACGTGCTGCTCGATGCCTGCCGGGCGATCGACCTCGACGGGTCGCTGTCGGCGGCCACCGCCAATATGCACGATGCGGGCGTGACTCTCGTTGGCGACAGCAGTCTGCTGACCTGACGTGGCCAGCGGCCTCAGATCGCCGACGTCCTGGCGGCGATCTCTACACCGAGCTCGCGCGCCACCTCCACCGAGTGTTCCCCCACATTGGATGGATGACTCGATTCGACCGGGGCGCGCGCTGAAAATCGCACCGGCATCGCCACTTCGACGTACGCACCTTCGGTGGGATGCACACGCTCGCGCAGCAGGCCGCTCGCCTTCAATTGCGAGTTCTCGAGCAGCTCGTCGATGCGATTGACCCGCATCGCAGGCACATTCGCGGTTTTCATCAGCGCCAGCCACTCGTCGGTGGTGCGCTCCGGCGAAATGGTCGCCATCACCTCAAACATCTGCGACATGTTCTGGCGACGGGTGGGCTTGTCGATGAAACGCGCTTCTTTGAGCACATGGGC
>JAYVOV010000548.1:0-4003 GCA_043757735.1 Burkholderiaceae bacterium | reverse complement strand
CGCGCTCGACACGGCATCGGACTGCGGTTTGCTCGCCAATGGGTTCAGAAAAAGCCGGCGTTGAGCCACTCGGCGACGATTGCGGGTTTGCCGCCGCCCTCGATCTCGACCGAGACATCCCAGGTGGCCTGCCAGCGATCGCCGGGTCTGGTCTCGAACTGCTTGAGTTTGAAGCGGCCGCGCACGCGCGACCCGGTGGGCACCGGCGCCACGAATCGCAGCCGATTGAATCCGTAATTCACGCCCGACTTCGTGCCTTCCACCGAAGGGCACACCTGATAGCCCATCTGCGCCAGCATCGACAGGGTGAGAAACCCGTGGGCGATGGTGCCGCCGTAGGGCGTTTCGCGCCTGGCGCGTTCAGGGTCGGTATGGATGAAGTAGCGGTCGTCGGTCAGGTCGGCAAACGCGCTCACCTTTGCCTGATCGAGCAGCATCCATTCCGATGTGCCGAAGTCCGAGCCGATACGTTCGTGCATTTGCGCCGGTGTTGCCTGCGTTTTGGTGCTGGTTCCGTCCAAGGGGTCGCTCCGTGTGGGTCAGGCGGCTGGTGCGATGGCAGCAGCCGCACGGGGGTGGCGAGGATTCAACTCCGACACCTTCCGGGCGATGGTAGCGCTGCTGGCGCGCCCGACGTTCCGGAATTCGGGGGGAGGGGGGGTGTCTCCCGGGTCAGTGCGTCATCGGCAACGCCGCGCCCATCAATGCGAACAATCCACCGCAGGTTCGATTGAACCGGCGTCCGGCTCGTTGCAGGCGGGGCCGAATCACATGCGCGAGCCGTGCCAGCAGGTACTCGACCAGGAACTCGATGACCGCGAAGGTCAATGCCATCACCAGGAACTGCTTGAACAGGTCCCGACCCGGGTCGATAAACTGCGGCAGAAAAGCGCCATAGAACAGCAGTGCCTTCGGATTGGATACTGCGGCCAGGAAACCTTGACGAAACAAGATGGCGCCGCTGCGCGCCGAACCGACGGGCAGAGGGTCAAGGTGCAAGGCGGGGGCGCGCCAGATCTGAATGCCCAGCCAGATCAGGTACCCGCCGCCGATCCACTTCAGCGCGGTCAGCGCGTGCGCGCTGGCCTGCAGCAGGGTGCCGATGCCCAGCATCGAGAGGGCGATGAGCAAGATGAATCCAACGCTGCCGCCGGCAATGGTAAACAAGCTGCGGACGTGCCCATAGAGTGCGCCATGGGTGAGCACGAGCAGGCTGTTCGGGCCGGGCGTCACTGACAGGCCGAGGGCAGCGACGAGATAAAGCAGCCAGAGATGGGTGGCCATTGTCTTGCAGGCAGTGACGGCGTCGCCGGAGCCGGGCTCAGGTGGCGCCGTGCAGCACGCCGTTGGGCTCGTAGTCGTAGTCGCCTGCCTCCAGAATGCCGTCGCGCACCTGCAGGCGGCCCTTGAGGATGTAGGTATGCGCGTCTGACAGATGTTTGTGGGGCGGTGCGACATAGCCCTTTTTCCAGCGGTCCAGCGCGACCCAGCGGCCGGTCTCGGCGCCGGTCCACAGCACCTTGGTCCAGGCCATGCCGGGGCTGGTCTCGATCCAGGGTTCGCCGGCGCGCACGATGATGTCGGCGAGCTGATCGTTGATCGGGTTGACGTTCTGCAGTGCCATGAAAGATCTCCGGAAATCGGTTGCGAAGTGCCGTGCGATGCTGGCTGCGAAAGATCACATCGCCGGCTGCTGCTGGATCGGCGCCGGCTGCGGCTGCTGCGGCAGCCGGCGCCGATACAGCGCGAACAGACGCTCCCAATGACGCTCGGCCGCCGCCTTGTCGTAGCACCAGCGTTGTGGAAAGGCAAACCCGTGATGCACCTTGGGATAAATTTCAAGTTCGCCCGGACTGCCGGCTGCCTTGAACAATCGCTGCAACGCTTCAACCATCGGTGGGGGCGCGAGATCATCGTGCTCGGCGCAGGCGATGTAGCGTTCTGCAGGACCCTTGCCCAGCGACAGATGTGGGCTTTCTTCGGCGTCGCTGACCAGCCAGGTGCCGTAAAGGGACGCAGCCGCCGCGATCCGATCCGGGAAGCGCGCCGCCGCCGCCAGCGCGTACGGGCCGCTCATGCAATAGCCATGGCAGCCCACGGGGCCTTTTGTTGCCCAGGTCGACGCGTCGACGAATGCGAGGAGCGAATCGATGTCGTTCATCACTGGCGGGATGGTCATCTTGGTGCGGATAGCGCGCATGCGCGCCCACTCGACGCTGCCCTTTTCGAGCACCTGCGGGCCGAACATCGTGTCGCGTCCGGCCCGGTAGTAAAGATTGGGCAGCAGCACGCAATAGCCGGCCGTGGCAAGGCGGCGCGCCATGTCGCGCAGTTCTTCGCGGATCCCGGGCGCATCCATCAGCAGGAATACAGCGGGGCAGGGACCGGCGCGTTCGGGGCGGCAAATGAATGTTTCCATCGGGCCATCCCCGGTCTTGACATCCAGGGTTTCTTCGATCATTTCGGGCGTACCTCCTTGATCTCGGCAATCCTACGGTCTGGCCGGCATCTTGTCCCGCCTCGATCGGACCGAAATCTGGCGCGCGTGCCAGACAGACCGTGCGATCCAAGGTACAGATGCGCAATGAGTGATTTCGACAATGAAACCCGACTGAATCGCAGCGGCGAACAGGCATTTTCAGGGCACGTCCACGCCGCCTGGAATATCGGCAGCAATCCCAACGGCGGCTATCTGCTCGCGCTGGCAGTCTCGGCGCTGCGCCTGGCCGCCCCCGAGCATCCAGACCCGCTGAGTGTCACCGTGCATTTCCTTCGGCCAGGGCTCGCGGATCAGCCGTGCCGTATCGACACGCAGGTGCTGCGCAGCGGGCGCACCCTGAGCACCGCACGCGCGACGCTCGTGCAGGACGGCATTTCGCGCCTCGAGGTGCTGGCGGCCCTCGGCGACCTGAACGCTGACGGCACTGCCGCGCTGTCGCTGCCGATGCCGGATATCCCGCCACCCGAGGCGTGCGTGGGCCGCTCCGGCGACGAACAAGGGGTGGGCCTGCCGATCCTGGATCGACTCGATATCCGGCTTCATCCGGCCGAGGCTCGGGCTGGCGCCGCCGGCAAAGCGCAGGTCACTGGCTGGATCCGTTTTCGCGACGCCCGCCCGCCCGATACGCTGGCGAGTCTGCTGTTCGCCGATACCTTTCCGCCAGCGGTTTTCGGACTGCTCGGCGTGGTGGGCTGGGTGCCGACCGTCGAGCTGACCGTGCATGTGCGGCGGCGGCCCGCGCCGGGCTGGATGCTCGGCCAGTTTCGCACCCACGATCTGAGTGATGGCCGGACCATTGAAGACGGCACGCTGTGGGACTCGGCCGGAAACCTGATCGTGCAGTCCCGTCAATTGGCCCTGGTACGCATGGGCGAAAGGAAGACCTGAATGTCCGCACAACCCCTGTTCGATGCGCTCGAGCTCGGACCTTACACACTGGCCCATCGCGTGGCGATGGCACCGCTCACCCGGATGCGCGCGACAACGCCTGGCACTTTCGCCAACGCGCTCAATGCGCAGTACTACGGTCAGCGTGCCACACCAGGCGGGCTGATCATCGCCGAGGCTTCGCAGGTCCTGCCCACCGGCGCTGGTGCGCCGGCCACGCCGGGCATCCACACGCGCGAGCAGATCGATGGCTGGAAGGGCATCGTCGACGCGATCCACGCCAAGGGCGGGATCGTGTTCCTGCAGCTCTGGCATGTCGGGCGAATCTCGCACTCGTCCCTTCAACCCGGTGGCGTGCCGCCGATCGCGCCCTCGGCGATCGCGGCGCAAGGCAAGGTGATGAGCGCCAGTTTCACGCGCGAGCCCTTCGAGACCCCGCGAGCGCTGCGCACCGATGAAATCCCGGGGATTATCGAGGGCTACGCGCAGGCCGCGCGCAACGCGCTCGAGGCCGGGTTCGACGGCGTGGAAGTGCATGCTGCCAACGGCTACCTGCTCGAGCAGTTCATGCAGTCGCGCACTAATCAGCGTACCGATGAATACGGCGGTTCAATC
>JAYVOV010000547.1:0-15152 GCA_043757735.1 Burkholderiaceae bacterium | reverse complement strand
GAACTGAAGGCGCAGCTCGAGTGGTTCAAGCGCCAGATGTTCGGCGCCAAGAGCGAGAAACGCCTGGAGGCCTCGCCCGATCAGATCGCGCTGTTCAGTGCACAGGCCGCCGCCCCCGATGCTGATGCGCCGAAGGTGATCGTCCCCGCGCACGAACGCCAAAAGCACCGCACCGGCAACAAGGTCAACGACACGGGCCTGCGCTTTGGCCCCGAGGTGCCGGTCAAAGAGATCATGCTGTCGTGCGCGGAGCTCGATGGCCCGCAGGCCGATCAGTACGAGATCGTCGACTACAAGAGCAGCCTGCGCCTGGCGCGCCAGCCCGGCAGCCACGTGGTGCTCAGGTACCTGCGCCCGGTAGTGCGTCACAAGGCGGCGGCCAGCGCGGGAGTGCCGGGCCTGATCACAGCGCCAGCCCCGCTCGGGGTGCTCGATCATGCGCAGGTCGATGTGAGCTTTCTGGCCGGGATGCTGGTAGACAAATTCGTGCATCACACGCCGCTGTACCGCCAGCACCAGAAGCTGCTCGACGAGGGCATCGTGGTGAGCCGCTCGACGCTGGATCGCTGGGCGCGCGAGGCCATCGAACTCTTGAGGCCGATCTGCGTTGCAGTACGCGCGATCATCCTGGCGGGCGGCCGGTTGAAGGTGGACGAAACGCCGATCAAAGCCGGCCGCACCAAGGGTGCGAACGGCGTGGGCAAGATGAAGCAGGGCTGGCTGTGGCCGGTCCTGGGCGAGCACGGCGACGTCGGCTTTTACTACGCCGCCTCGCGCGCCGGCGCCGTCGTCAAAGAGGTGCTGGGCGAGAACTACAAAGGGATCTTGCAGACCGACGGGTATCAGGTCTACGCCGCGTATGCGAAGAACCTGCCGCAGTGCACGCATGCGCTGTGCTGGGCGCACACGAGAGAAGAGCGTTTCTGAAGGCCGAGGCCATCGACCCGCAGCCGGTGGCCAAGGCGCTCGAGATGATCCGGGCGATGTACGCCATCGAGAGCGAACTGCGCCAGGCGGGGGCCAGTCAGGAGGCGATCCTCGCGCGGCGCAAAGCCGACAGCGCGCCGATCGTGGACCGGTTCTTCGAGTGGGTCAGGGGTGAGATCGCCAAGCCGGCGCTATTGCCGCGAAGCCCGCTGGCCAGGGCGCTGGGCTACGCCAAACAGCGCGAGCAGACGCTGCTGGCGACGTGCCGGGTCTGGGCCGCAGGGTTGAAGAGGACGCCGAAGACCTTGAAGACCACCGGAATCGAGGCTGTGGTCCGAACATCGAGCGCGCACTGGTACGCGGCCCGAAGGTACGAGCGCAGCTTGTTGGCGATCCGACCTTTGCCCGCCTCGATCAACCGACGCAGCATGTCCAGCACCTGGTCTGGCGTCAGGTCGACAGCAGGCGCATCCGCCATCGCAGGCCATACGGCGGTGACGTGCGACTTGAAGATCTGATTGGCGTCGACATGACTGCGACGGCCTTGGGTCTGCAGGTGCGCCACGTAGGCATCGAGAAGCTTCTGCAGCGTCCGCGTCGACTTCTCTGCCTCGACCGCTTTCAGGGCAAGGATCTGCCGCCCGGCGACTGAGTCCAAGTGACCCAGGACATGATCGACAAGTTCGCCGAGATCAGCGGCGACCATCAGTGGATTCATGTCGATGTCGAGCGCTCGCGCAAGGAGTCGCCGTATGGCACCACCATCGCGCATGGTTACCTCACGCTCTCGCTGATGGCGCAGCTGCGCGCGAAGGTGCGGACAAGCCGGTGCTGGTGGCTGAAACGCTGGGCCGGCGCTTCGAGTGAGGCTCTTTCGGGCGTCCCGACGAGCCCGAATTTCGACCCCTGCAGTGGTGCGAAGCCTGTGCCTCACTTTGATGGTACGGTTGACGAAATCATTCAATCCCAGGTGAGCCAACGATGGTATTTAAGACCCGCATCACTGACATGCTCGGCATCGAGCATCCGATCATCCAAGGCGGCATGCAAGGTGTCGGCACGGCCGAACTCGCCTCCGCCGTCTCCAACGCAGGCGGCTTCGGCATCCTGACGGCCCTGACTCAGCCGACACCAGACGCGCTGCGCGCCGAAATCGAGCGCTGCGCCGCCATGACGAGCAAGCCCTTCGGCGTGAACCTGACCGTCTTCCCGACGATCAACTCGCCCGACTACAAGGCTTATGCGCAGGCGATCATCGATTCGGGCGTGAAGGCCGTCGAGACCGCGGGAACCCCGGCGGTTCAGGAGATCTGGGCGATGCTCAAACCGCACGACATCCGGATTCTGCACAAGTGCACCTCTGTCAGGCATGCGGTGTCGGCCGAGAAGCGCGGCGTCGATGTCATCTCGATCGATGGCTTCGAGTGCGCGGGCCATCCGGGCGAGGACGACATTCCGGGATTGATCCTGATCCCGTGCGCGGCTGACAAGGTGAAGATCCCGATCATCGCATCGGGCGGATTCGGCGACGGCCGGGGCTTCGTCGCGGCGCTGGCGCTAGGCGCCCAGGGCATCAATATGGGCACGCGCTTTTGTGCGACCCAAGAAGCCGTGATTCACGACAACGTCAAACAGGCCTATGTCGACAATGACGAGCGCGGCACGAACCTGCTGTTTCGCAGCCTGAAGAACACGGCCCGTGTCGGCAAGAGCGCGGTGTCCGATGAAGTGGTCCGCCGGCTGGCTGAACCGGGCTCGAGCTTTGCCGACGTGAAAGACCTGGTGGCGGGGGACAAGGGCCGAGAGATGCTGCGCACCGGCGACATGACTCAGGGCATCTACTGGGCGTCGATGGTTCAGGGCCTGATCCACGACATCCCGACCTGCAAGGAACTCATCGATCGCATCATCGCGGACGCGCAGGCCATTCTGGATCAGCGGATTCAGGGGTTCCGGCGATAGCCCCGCGCGGTTCTCCGGCTGATCTCCGCTTCAGGACTGCGCATACCAGAGAGCAAACCACGATGACCATCCTCGCCGAATCCAGTCGCCTCAGAGAGTTCATCATGTGCCTGGTGTGCATCGCCATTGCGGGTTCCAAACCGGTGCTGCTCGACTTCGTGTTGCCGGCGCTCTGAAGGCTCGTCGCAATCTTCAACGCGAAGCGGGCCGCTCGCCCAGCATCCCGTCACGGGCCATCGTTCGCAGCAGCGGGTCGAGCGCCGGCACGGCCGAGCCATCCCATTGCAGCAGCACTTCGGCGATCGCGCTTGCGCTGAGATGGCGCCCGCGATGCAGGTGGTCGACCACCGGCAGGCCATGCTCGAGATAGAAGCGGGTCAGCCCGGACAGGGGCGCGAAGCCGGTGCCGGCATCGACTGAAGTGGCCGCGCGCGGCGCAGCCTCCGCGATCGGGTAGATCAGGCCATTGCGGATCAGGCGCTCGAATGCCTGGGCGGCAATCACGCGCGCCTGCTCGAGCGGCGCGTTGGCGGCGAGGCGCGCCAGGTCGTCGACGCCGATCGTGTGGTCGGGACTGTGCGAGATCATCAGCAGGATCGCCTTCACGACCGGCGCGTCGCTGCTCACCACCCGACCGGCCGCATTTCTAAAGCTGGCCACCGATTCGTCGGCGGGATTGCAGCCTGGATCGGGCTGATAGCTCGAAAAGAAACGCAGGGTCTGCAGGGCATCGACGGCCAGGCCCGGCTTCACATCGTCCTGTGTGCGGCACAGCAGGCTGCGACGGAATCGCGTGCCGATCGCGAAGTCGAGATACTGCTGGCGACGCAGCCAGTCGCCGCCGCTCATCGAGTCCAGCCATTGCGAGAGGGCCGGCTGGCCTTCCGGCTCGAACAGCCGGCCGAGCTCAGGATCGCCGAGGTACGAGAGGCCGGCGGCGCCTGCCATGCTGGCGAACTCATGCAGGTAGAAGGCCTGATTGTGCGGCGACAGGTCGTCGTGGAACAGAAAGTTCGCGCCGAATTCGAGCACCGATCGGGCCTCTGTTTCGATGTGCTCGAGAAACGGCGGGCGCTCCTGCGCGGGCAGCGCGATCACCGATTCCAGCACTGCGCGGGCCTTGTGCGCAGTGGCAATCGAATACGGTTCGCTGGCCAGGTGATAGGTCAGCAGTTCGCGCGTCAGATGCCGGATCCGGCAGCCGGGATACGCGTTGTAGCTCACATAGGCGACGCCCATCGGGGTCAGTGATCGTCCGATCAGCGCCAGCGTGGCCTCGCGAACCGCCGTCGGCACCCAGGAGAACAGGCCGTGTGCGATGACGTAGTCGAACTGACCGTAGGTGTCCGCCGACAGTGTCGAGAGATCGCCCTGTTCGAGCCGAAGGTTCTGCAGGCCCAGCGCGCGCGCGCGCTCGCGGCCCTGCGCGATCGGAGAATGGGCGAGGTCGATGCCGACGAACTGCGCATCGGGCCAGTACCAGGCCAGCGGCAGCAGATGGGCGCCATTGCCACAGCCCAGTTCGAGCACCCTGGCGCGGCTCGGCGAGGCGCTTGCCACGCCGAGCAGGCGGCTGATGCCGGCGATGAGATTCGGGGCGGCCAGCGTCTGCTCGCTGCCGCCGTAGTCGACCCGGTCGTAATCGGTTGGTGTCATGGGTGCAGTCTGTTTCAGGTATCCGGTGGCGGCGGGTGTGCAGCCGCAGCAGGCGCCGGCAGAGCGCCCGGTCAGTACGTCTCCAGGTGCAGCCGCCCCTCTCTCTTGAGCGCAGAGCCGACCGCTTCCCAATCGAGCCCATGCTGTCTGGCCACGTCCCGCAGGGCCAGCACGACGCCTTCTTCCATGCTCTTCAGGCCGCAGACATAGAAGTAGGCCAAAGCGTCTTGGAGCAGGGGCGCGAGGTCGGCTGCGCGTTCGCGCATCAGGTCCTGCACATAGCGCTTGGGTTGGCCGACGGTGCGTGAGAAGGCGAAATTGATGTCGATGAAGTCTTTGGGCAGATTCTGCAGCGGGCCGAAGTAGGGCAGTTCTTCCTGGGTTCTGGCGCCGAAGAACAGCATCAGTTTGCCGCCCTCGAATTTGCCCGATTGGCGCAGCCGCCGGCGCCATTCGGTCATGGCGCGCATCGGCGCGCTGCCGGTGCCGGTGCAGATCATGACGATGTGGCTGCGTGGATGATTGGGCATCAGGAAGCTTGCACCGAAGGGCCCGATCACCCGCAGCTTGTCGCCCACCTGAAGATCGCACAGGTAGTTGCTGGCGACGCCGCGCACCGGATTACCCTGGTGGTCTTGCAGCACCCGCTTCACCGTGAGCGAGACATTGTTGTACCCCGGCCGTTCGCCATTGCGCGGGCTGGCGATCGAGTACTGGCGGGCATGATGCGCACGCCCGATGTCATCGGCGCCGGGCGGCAGGATGCCGATCGACTGGCCCTCCAGGACCGGAAAAGGCACGACGCCAAAATCGAGCACGATGTGGTGGGTGTCGTACTCACGCCCCACCTCGGTGACCCGCACGTTGCCGGCCACGGTGGCCGTGATGAATGCGTCGGTGGACTTCGGACCGTAGAGATTGGTGTATGCGTGGGCTGCCGACCAGGGGGGCAGCGTTGCGCCATAACGCGCGCTGTCGAACCTGGCTTCGGCGCTGGTCGTGCGGGCCGTGTCGGGCTGGTCAGCCTCGCTGGTTGCGAGCGAATCTGCGCTTACCCCGTCGGCGGCCAAGTGCTCGGCAGTCAATTCTGCCGGCAGTTCGTCCCAGCCCAATTGTTCATCGAGGCTGTAGGCCCTGACGCGCGGCATCGCGCGCCAGTTGTCGATCGAGCCGGTGGGGCAGGGCGGCACGCAGGCCATGCACAGGTTGCACTTGGCCGCGTCCACCACGTAATTGCGCGAATCATGGGTGATCGCGCCCTGCGGGCAGGTCGCTTCGCAGGTGTTGCACCGGATGCAGATCTCCGGATCGATCAAATGCTGTCGAATGACAGCCGCCTCAGCCACCGAACTCATCGGGCGCTCCTCAGTTGAAGCGAACGTACTCGAAATCCATCGGCTGGCGGTTGATGCCCATCATGGGCGCGGCGATCCAGTTGGCGAATTTGCCCGGTTCGACCACACGACCCATCAGGCTGCCGATGTAGGCCCGGTCTTCGGCGGTGGGCAGCCAGTCGCCCAGCTTCGCGTTCCATTCAGCGTCATTCACGACGCGGCCATCGGGCGCCACTTTCACGGCTTTCAAGGTGCCGATGCTGCGATGGAATCCTTTGTGCGGCACCTTCAGTCGGAACGGGATGCCAGCCTTCTCGATCACCTTGTTCCAGCGTTCCACGCCGCCTACGGAGTCCTTGATGTAGTCGTCGCGCAGCACCTCGTTGAGCGCATTGAGCATCGGTACTTCTCGTTCGATCAGCTGGCTGCCCTGCACCGCCAGCACCTTGTAGTGCTGGCCTTTGAGCAGATGGTCGTCAGCCCGCTTGCCTTCTTCGAAGCGGCCCTTCAGCCCGGTCGAATAGAAGGTGGCTGCGTTGCTCGATTCGTCAGCGCCGAACAGATCGATGGTGACGCTGAAGTGAAAGTTCAGGTAACGCTGCAGCGTGGGCAGGTCGATGACACCGGCGGCGCGCAGCTTCGTGACATCGTCGGTCTTGAGCTCGTTCATCATCTGGCAGGTGCGCAGGATGATGCGCGAGATGCCGCTTTCACCGACAAACATGTGATGCGCTTCTTCGGTCAGCATGAACTTGGTGGTGCGGGCCAGCGGGTCGAAGCTGCTCTCGGCCAGCGCGCAGAGCTGAAACTTGCCGTCCCGGTCGGTGAAGTAGGTGAACATGAAGAAGCTCAGCCAGTCGGGCGTGGGCTCGTTGAAGGCCTGCAGGATGCGTGGGTTGTCCTGCTGGCCGCTGCGCCGTTCGAGCAGCGCCTCGCCTTCTTCGCGGCCGTCGCGGCCGAAGTACTTGTGCAGCAGGTAGACCATGGCCCAGAGGTGCCGGCCTTCTTCGACATTGACCTGAAACAGGTTGCGCAGGTCGTACTGGCTGGGCGCGGTGAGACCCAGGTGGCGCTGCTGCTCCACCGACGCGGGTTCGGTGTCGCCCTGGGTCACGATGATGCGGCGCAGATTGGCGCGGTATTCGCCGGGGATGTCCTGCCAGGCCGCTTCGCCCTTGTGGTCGCCGAAGTGGATCTTGCGGTCTTTTTCGGCCGGGTTCAGGAAGATGCCCCAGCGATAGTCGGGCATCTTGACGTGGCCGAACTGCGCCCAGCCCTGCGGGTCGACGCTGACCGCGGTGCGCAGATAGACATCGAAGTTCTGTGAGCCGTCCGGGCCCATGTCGTTCCACCAGCTCAGGTAGTTGGGCTGCCACTGTTCGAGCGCACGCATCAGCGTGCGGTCTTCGCTCAGATTGACGTTGTTGGGGATCTTTTCGCTGTAGTTGATGCTGCTCATCACGGTCTCCGTTGCTGGTCTGGCTTCGGTGGATCAGTTTCGGTTGCGGTGCGCCACCCGGACTCGCGCCGCACAACAGGCGTTCAGTTCTGCATGAGGCGTTCAGTTCTGCATCAGGTGTTCAGTTCAGACGCGGTTCCAGTCGAATACGACCTTGTCACCCTTGCCGTAGACCTTGAGCGCGCCCTTTTCGCCGACGGCGTTCGGGCGTTGGAAGATCCAGTTCTGCCAGGCGGTGAGGCGCCCGAAGATGCGGGTGAACATGTTCTCGGGACCGTTGAAGCGCAGATTGGCTTCAAGGCCGGTCAGGGCGTCCGGCGACATCGCGACCCGCTCTTCGATGGCGATGCGGACTTCGTCGGACCAGTCGATGTCGTCGGGATTGCTGGTGACGAGACCCACCGCGAATGCGGCGTCGGCGTCCAGCGCCTGGCCGGCCCTGGCACGGACGGCGTCCAGCGCCGGCTGCTCATCGTAGAAACGACGCCCGAGGCGGCTCTGACCGGTGACCATCGGGTACAGGCCGAAGTTGCTGTCGGCCACGGTGATGGTCGGCGCGCGGACGGCGTCGTCGGGCAGAGCCAGGTGATAGATGCGGTCGCAGGCCAGCGCGAATTCCAGAAAGCTGCCGGCGAAGCACGATCCCGGCTCGATCAGCGCGAACAGGCTGCGCGAAGTCACATCGAGGCGGCTGAACGAGCGCCGCAGCAGTCCGATGGTTTCGCGCACCAGCCAATGCGACTGCTGGGCGATCAGCGTCGCGTCCATGGCCAGCACCGCGGCGCTGCTGCCCTCGGTGCGCAGCAGCCAGATGCCGATGTCGAGTTCGTTGGTCCGCATCGACAGGACGGCGTCTTCGAGTTCGCGTGCCAGCGCCAGCGGGTACCAGTCGGCGCCGGCGGCTTCGATCTGCCCGATCGTTGCCGGTTGTGTGCCGACGGGCGCTTTCACGATGAAACTGGCGGTGCGCTTGCTGCGATCGATTTCGATGTGCACATGGCGATAACGCAGGGCATCGGCTTCGATCGAGCGGCTGATCGGGGTCAGCGCCACACCCTTGCCGTCGGCCGGTCGATCGCTGCCGGCGGCAAGCGCCAGCGCGCGCTCGCGAACCCGCTGCGCGAACACGGCGGGCTTGGCGATGTCGTCGACCAGGCGCCAGTCCTTGGCCTTCTGGCCACGCACGCCTTCCGAGGTGGTGCAGAAGAGGTCGGCCAGGTCGTGGCGAACATGGCGCTTGTCGGTCACGCGGGTCAAGCCGCCGGTACCGGGCAGCACGCCCAGCAGGGGCACTTCGGGCAGGCTGACCGAGGACGAGCGATCGTCGACCAGAATGATCTCATCGCAGGCCAGCGCCAGCTCATACCCGCCGCCCGCGCAGGCGCCGTTGACCGCGGCCAGGAACTTCAGTCCGCTGTGCTGGGACGAGTCCTCCAGGCCGTTGCGGGTCTCGTTGGTGAACTTGCAGAAGTTGACCTTCCAGGTGTGGCTGGAGTCGCCCAGCATGAAGATGTTGGCGCCCGAGCAGAAGACCTTTTCCTTGGCGCTGGTGACGACGACTGTGCGCACCTCCGGGTGCTCGAAACGGACTCGATTGACTGCGTCGTTCAGTTCGATGTCCACGCCCAGGTCGTAGCTGTTGAGCTTCAGTTTATAGCCGGGGCGCAGGCCGCCGTCTTCATCGAAATCCGCCAGTAGCGTGGCTACCGGACCGTCGAAGCTCAGTTTCCAGTGCCGGTATTGGGCAGGGTCGGTCTGGTAGTCGACGCGCAGATCGGTGGTCATTGGCGGCTTCCTTGAGGAGCAGTAAATTGCATATTAGTGCAATATAGAGCAGGATACTGCTGATATTAGAACGTGACAAGCAATTTGTTGCGTGTCTACGATCTCAGCTTCAAGGCCCCGCGGACCAGTTCGCGCAGGGCGAGAAAAGTCTGCGCCAGCGCCCGTGCACTGGTGTCGAGTTTGAATTCCGCCTTCGAATAGAACGCGGCGCGGCCCGCCAGAATGCCCTTCAGATCTGCCATCGCTTCCTTGCTCGCCGCCATCGGCCGCAGATCGCCCTGCGCCGCGACCCGCTTCATGTGGTCCTGCGGGTCTGCCTGCAGCCACACGGTGGTGCAGTGTGCCAGCAGGAGATTGAAGGTGGCGGGATCCGACACCAGCCCGCCCGGCGCAGCGATGATGGCCTCGGGGAAGCGCTGAATGGTTTCTTCGAGCGCGCGCCGCTCGTAGCGGCGGTAAGCATTGACGCCATAGAGCGCCTGAATTTCGGCCGTGCTGCAGCCGGCGATTTTTTCGATTTCCCGGCTCAGTTCCACACAGGGAAAGCCCAGGTCTTCGGCCAGCATGCGCCCCAGCGTCGACTTGCCGGCGCCGCGCAACCCGATCAGCGCGACCCTTGAACTGCGCGCCGCAGTGCCGCCGCCGGTGCCGAGCATCTCGCCCACGGCCACGCGCACGCGGTGCAGGGTTGCCTCGTCGCGATTGCCCAGGAGTTCGCGAACCAGCAGCCATTCGGGCGACGAGGTCGTCACGTCGCCGATCAGTTCGGCCATCGAGCATTGCAGGGCGCCCGCAACCTGCACCAGCACCAGGATGGAGGCGTTGCCCACGCCGTACTCGAGATTGGCGAGGTGGCGTTCCGAGACGTCGGCGGCTTGCGCCACGGCTTTGCGGGTCATGCACCGGCGCGCTCGCAAGGCCCGTACGCGCTCCCCCAGGGCTGCGAGGACCGGGTTCTTGTCCTCGACTTCTGATCCATGCAATATAATGCTCAACATGAGTCTCTTTGGGTTTTATTCTGCGTACAAGCACAATAATGCCTCTTGCAACCGTTTGCAAGTCAGCCAGCATGGATGGCGCGCTGGCTCAGTGTGCTCCAGGTGCCCACCCGAGGCGTCCGCGCGCATCAGCCACCAAAAGCCCAGGAGACCGCCCCGATGATCATCAGCCCAGTGCAGCCCCCGCCGGTAAAATTCAATTTCGCCCAGCACCTGATCGAACGCAACCGGCAGCGTCCAGACAAGATCGCCTTCATCGATGACCAGGGCCGTTTGAGCTATGGCGCACTGGACGAGAAGATCAGGCGGATGGCGGCGGGTCTGCTGGCCTGTGGGCTGCGGCGCGAGGAGCGGCTGCTGCTGCTGATGAATGACTGCATCGACTGGCCGGTGGGTTTTCTGGGCGCGCTCTACGCGGGCATCGTGCCGGTCGCTGTCAATACGCTGCTGACCACCGACGACTACGCCTACATGCTGCAGCACAGCCGGGCCCAGGCGGCGCTGGTGTCGGCCGCGCTCTTGCCCGCTTTGACAGCAGCGATGGCGCGGGCGCAGGCGCAGGGCGGCCATGAGCTGGCGACCGTGATCGTGTCTGAGGACGGCACACCGGCGCCGGTGGCGATGCCGGCGGGCACGGCAGCGGTGCCGGCAGACACGGTGGCGATGCCGGCAGGCACGGTGGCAATGCCGGCAGGCATGCTGGCAATGAACGCCCTGATCGATCGGCAGACGCCGCTCGCGCAGGCTGCGGCCACCGGGCCTGATGACCCGGGCTTCTGGCTCTACTCTTCGGGATCGACCGGGCGGCCGAAAGGCGCGCTGCACACGCACGGCAACCCCTACTGGACGGCCGAACTCTATGGCACGCCGGTGCTCGGGCTGACCGAGAGCGATGTGCTGTTCTCGGCCGCCAAACTGTTCTTTGCTTATGGACTGGGCAATGCCTTGAGCTTTCCGCTCAGCGTCGGCGCCACCGTGGTGCTGATGGCCGGGCGGGCCACCCCCGATGCGGTGTTTGCCCGCTGGACCGAGCATCAGCCAACCGTGTTCTTTGGCGCACCCACCGGCTTTGCCGGCATGCTTGCTTCGGCCCGGCTGCCGGCCCGGGATCAGGTCTCGCTGCGGCTCGCGTCGTCGGCCGGCGAGGCCTTGCCGGCAGAACTCGGCGAACGCTTCAGCGCGCACTACGGTATTGAAATCATCGACGGCATTGGTTCCACCGAGATGCTGCACATCTTCTTGTCCAATCTGCCCGGCCGGGTTCGTTACGGCACCACCGGCTGGCCGGTGCCCGGCTACCAGATCGAACTGCGCGGCGACAACGGCCAGCCCGTGCCGGATGGCGAGATCGGCGATCTCTACATTCGGGGCCCGAGCGCGGCGCTGATGTACTGGGGCAATCGCGTGAAGTCGCGCGAGACCTTCCAGGGCGAGTGGACCCGCAGCGGCGACAAGTATGTGCGCAATGCCGACGGCAGCCATACCTACAGCGGGCGCAGCGATGACATGCTCAAGGTGAGCGGCATTTATGTGTCGCCCTTCGAAGTCGAGGCGACCCTGGTGCAGCATCCGGCGGTGCTCGAAGCGGCGGTGATCGGCGTGATCGACGCCGAAGGTTTGACCCGCGCCAAGGCATTCGTGGTGCTCAAGGACGGCGAGCAGGCCGACGATGCCGAGCTGAAAGCCTTTGTGAAAGACCGGCTGGCGCCTTACAAGTACCCGCGCCTGATCGAATTCGTGGCCGAATTGCCAAAGACCGCGACCGGCAAGATTCAACGGTTCAAGCTGCGCGAACGTGAACCGGGTGCGCCGGTCAAGAGCGGCGACCCGGACGCGCCGGTCAAGAGCGCATCGGCATGATGTGGATGCCCAGCGGATCGAACTGCAGATAAACACGCTGTTCAGCGCCGAGCGCCATCTGCGCCGCCAGCCGGGTGGTGATGTCCAGGTGCAGAACGCCGTGCGGGTCGTCGATCGTGCGGCATTTCAGCGTCGTGACTTCGCCGAGGCGGCTCAGATGCAGCACTTCGCATGGCACGACATTGACGCTGGTCTGCGGCGTGACCGGCGGCTCGGCATGCAGCTGGACATGCTCGCCCGAGATCACCCAGCGAACCCGCGTGCCATGTTTCAGGCGGCCCTTGTCGATCGTCTCGAGCACGATGCCGTGATCCTTGTCGCCCCAGCGCAGGCACGCGCCCCGCTCATTGAAGAACACGCCCGCATGGATATCGCGCAGGCCGACCAGCGCCGCGACCCTGGCATTGCGCGGATGCGACATCACATGCTCCGGCGGCCCGTCCTGCAGCGTGCAGCCGTGCTCGAGAATGCACAGTCGGTCGGCGAGCAGACGGGCCTCGCGCAGATCATGGGTCACCATCACGATCGGCAGCGGATGACGTTCGCGCAGATTGATCAGTTCGTCATACAGCGCATGACGCGTGGGCTGGTCGACGGCCGAGAAGGCCTCGTCGAGCAGCAGCACGGCGGGCTCGCGGGCCAGCGCCCTGGCCAGCGCAACCCGCTGGCGCTGGCCGCCTGACAACTCGAAGGGCAGGCGCTGGGCCAGGCCGTCGAGCTGCATGTCGCGCAGCAGGCCATGGGCGATCTCCAGCGACTTCACTGGATCGTGGTGGCGCGCGATGGCCAGCTGCACATTCTTCAACGCACTCAGATGCGGAAACAGCGCGTACTGCTGGAAGACCATGCCGACCGGGCGTTGCTGGGCCGGCAGGTCGATTTTTTGGGCGGTGTCGGACCAGATCTGTTCGCCGAGTGCGATGCGGGCATTGGAGACCTTCAGCAGCCCGGCGATCGCGCGCAGCACGCTGGTCTTGCCGCTGCCGGATGGCCCGACCAGCGCGAGCAGTTCGCCCGGCGCACAGTGCAGACTGACGTCGAGCGCAATCGGTCCGGACTGGCTGAGGCGAACGTCGAGCATGGGCGGATCCGCAGCGTCAGCCGCGCAAGCCCTGCGTTGCGGCGATCGGCCGTTTGCGGGTCAGCCATCCGGTGGCGAGCAGGGTGAGCATCGAGATCGCGAGCAAGGTGGCCGACATCACCCCGGCGGCGTGCAGATCGAAGGCCTGGACCTTGTCGTAGATCGAGATTGCGATCGTTCTGGTCTCGCCAGGGATGCTGCCGCCCACCATCAGCACCACGCCGAATTCGCCCAGCGTGTGCGCCGCGGTCATGATGGCGCCGCCCAGGATGCCGCGCCAGGCCAGTGGGATCTCGATGTGCCATAGGGTGCGCCAGCTCGACAGCCCGCAGGTCTGAGCCGCGTCGAACAATTCGGCAGGAATGGCTTCGAAGGCGCGCTGCATCGGCATCAGCGTGAACGGAATGTTGAACACGATGCTGGCCAGCAGCAGGCCTTCGAATGAAAACGCCAGCGTGTGGCCGCTGACGTGCTGATAGATGTCGCCCAGCGGGGAGTTCGCGCCCATCAGGACCAGCAGGTAGTAACCGAGCACTGTCGGCGGCAAGATGAGCGGCAGGGTGAGCGCGGCTTCGGCCAGCGGCTTGAGCGGATGGCTGCTGGTGGCCAGCCAGCGCGCGGCCAGCACGCCGGGGGGGATCAGGATCACTGCGGTGGCCACCGCCAGCGCGATCGACAGAGAAAGGGCGCTCCAGTCCATGGCCTGCGGCGCTCAGTTGCGCGCGGCAGGATCTGCCGGGCCCGGCAGCGTGAAGCCATGGCGAATCAGGATCGCGCGCGCGCGCGGGCGCTGCAGGTAGGTGTAGAACTCGCGCGCGGTGGCGCCCGCTCTTGATGTCAGCACCATGCGCTGGCGCAGAGGCTGATGAAGGCTCTCAGGAATCAGCACATAGTTGCCCGCATTGCCGAAGCTGGGCGACATCGCCAGTGACAAGGCGAAGATGCCGGCCTGCGCCGACCCGGACACTGAAAACTGCGCGGCCTGCGAGACGTTTTCGCCCAGGACCAGTCGGGGCTCGATGCTGCTCCAAAGCCCGGCCGCCTGCAGCGCCTGCATCGCTGCTCGACCATAGGGTGCGTGCTCCGGGTTCGCGATGGCGAATTTCTTAAGGCGGCCGTCCGACAGCGCGCGACGCAAATCAGTGAACCGGGCATCGGGCTTCACGCTCGACCCGGTCGCGCTGAACAGCACGATGCGGCCGATTCCATACAGGGCGCCGCGGTCCGGGGTGAGCTTCTGGTCAGCCAGCTTGAAGACGAAATCTTCGTCTGCCGATAGAAACAGCTCGAAGGGCGCGCCCTGGGCAATCTGCCGATAGAAATTGCCCGACGATCCATAGCTCGCGCGCACACGCCTGCCGGTTTCCTGGTGGAAAGTGGCGATGATTTCATCGAGTGCGAATTTCAAGTCGGAGGCTGCCGCGATCGGCGGGCCATCCTGGGCGCTCGCCCAGGCGGACATCGTGAGCAGCCATCCGAACAGCCACTTCGCGAACATGCGGGCGACCTGTGTTGAGAGGCCGCTATCCTAGCGCATCCGTCCGGCAGTTCTTCGGGCCGTCGGGTCTTCGGGTCTTCGGGTCGCCGGGTCTTCGGGTCGCCGGGTCGCCCCGGGTCAGCGAGTCGGTGCCGGCCGGGCTGTGGCAGTCAACGCATCAGGCAGGCAGTCGCCTGCAAGACGTCGCCGCGTTCGTTCTGCACGAAAGCGGCGACGCCCAGGCTGCGGCCATTGCTGGGAGCGGCCAGGGTCAAGATGTCGCTGACACTGGCTTTGCCCTGCGACAGCGCTATCGGACCCTGCCACTGCCGCACGACAAAATCATGGGCGAGCGTGCTGCCGCTGTTTTCTCCGCGCATGACCTGGCTCTTGAGCCCCATCTCGAACAAGGCCAGGTGCAGGGATGGCGCGCCGGTCGCCGGTCGAGTTGGCAGGGCCGGGTCGGTGGCAGGCCGCAGCTGGGCGTTCGCCCTGATCCGAACCGCGCTGCCCACTGCCGACGCATCGAGTTCGATTGCCGCCCCCGCCGGTCGCGTGGCCAAGGCGCCGAGGGTGCGCGCCAGGGGGGCGTCGCCCCAGCCACGAAAGTCAT
>JAYVOV010000546.1:0-15233 GCA_043757735.1 Burkholderiaceae bacterium | reverse complement strand
GCTGGCGGGCCAGTTGAGTCTTCGGGAAAGCTTCGTTCGTGAATGCGATCAGGGAATTGCGCAGCGTGGCGACCTGCTGGGCAAAGCCGAAGATGGCGGCACGCCGTTGCAGGTCGCGCTCGGACTGCAGCCGGTCGAGGGTGAGGGCGTCGATACGGGCGAGCAGTTCGTCGAAGCGCTGCTGGATTTCAGCCGCCGCCGGCACGGTCGGGCCGTTCTCGAGGTAGTCGAAGGTGACCCCCCAGACCTGTTCGCGTGCTTCACGGTCGAGATCGGCGAAGAACTCCATGAACCCGGCGAGCAGATCCGCCTTGGTGATCAGGAGGTAGATAGGAAAGGTGTTGTCGAGCGTACCGAGCAGCTCCTGCAGGCGATTGCGCACCGCCACTGCCTGCGCCTGGCGATCGGCATCGGACAACTGGAGCAGGTCGCTGACACTGACTGTGACCAGCGCACCATTGATGGGCTGGCGAGGCCGATAGCGCTTTAAAGAGCTGAGGAATTCTTTCCATTCGCTGGCGTCGGCCAGGGAGTCGCTGTCTTGCGTGGTGTAGCGGCCGGCGGTGTCGATCATCACCGCCTGATCGGTGAACCACCAGTCGCACTGCCGCGTGCCGCCGACGCCCCGAATGGGATCATTGCCGAGCTTTTCAGCCAGGGGAAACTGCAGGCCGGAGTTGAGCAGGGCGGTTGTCTTGCCCGAACCCGGCGGCCCGATGAACAGGTACCAGGGCAACTGGTAGACATAGCGGCGCCCGCCGAACAGACGCTGCATCGGCCCGGCCTTTTCGCCCAGGCGCGTTTCTTTCATCACGGCCATCGCTTTGGCAAAGCGCTGGCGCACTTCTTCCAGCTGGACCGCATTGCCCATGGCGGGAGTGGCCGCGGTATCGCGCGCCGTCATGGCCTCGAGCATTTTGCGGTTTGCCTGGCGCTGGCGCAAGGCCTGCACCAGCCGCTTGCCCAGCCACAGGCCCAGCAGGACCACGATCGTGATGATCCGGGCCGTGATGGTTTCGAGCGGGTGCCAGCCGGCGAACGCCAGCAGAGGCCCGGCATACCAGACGAGCAGCACGACGCACAACACGCCCAGCGTGATCACGACGAGCGGCTTGCGAAAGAATTCGAAGAAGCGCTTCATCCGCCTGACGATACGAAAAGGGTGACATCGACCCGCCGGTTGCGGGCGCGGCCCGCAGGCGAATCATTCGGGGCGATCGGCTCGGAATCTGCCCGGCCTTCGGCTTGCATGCGTTCGGGTGCCACGGTGCGGGCGAGCAGCTGCATCACCGAGCGGGCACGCTCCTGCGACAAGTGCCAGTTGGACGGATACCGCGCCGACGAGATCGGCTGGTTGTCAGAGTGGCCGGCGATCAGGACCTTGCCCGGATGGGCTACCAGGCCCTGCGCGATTCGGTCGAGGATCGTGAAGACCTTGGGTGATATCACTGCACTGCCTGGCTCGAAAAAACCGTCGCCACGGATGGTGACGACGCTCTTGCCGGCTTCGTCACGAACCGCGACCAGACCTTCGGTGATTTCGCGCTCGAGAAACCGCGACAGCCGTCGTGCCTGCGCCGGTGGCGGTGGTGCGGGCGGCGGCAGTGGCGCCGCGTTGGGCAGGCGCAGCCCCTGGATGGCGGCGAATACGGGGTCTGAACGCGAGGTGAGCAGATAGTTGTAGGTGAGGTACACGCCGACCGAGATCAGACCAACAACCGCGCAGAAAACCCAGAAGGGTGCGGCTGAAAGCCAGCGGCGGGTTCGTACTGCCGCTGGCGCCCAGCGCAGCGACAGGCCGCGTTCTGGCGCCGGCGTGAGGTTGCGCAGCATGAGGTGCAGCCGCTCGCGCAATTGCTCGACCTGCGCACGACCATTGTCGATGACACGATAGCGGCCAACAAAGCCGAGCGACAGACAGATGTAGATCAGCTCGAGGAGGTCTTTGTTTTTCGGTGGGTTTTCGGCCAGCTTGGACAGCAGCATGAAAACCTTTTCGCCGCCCCAGGCCTCGTTGTGAAAGCGGACCAGCAGAGACTCGCTGGCCCATACGCCAACGCTGCCCCAGGGCGTGGAGCCCGCGGTTTCGTCGAGAAAGGTGCACAGGATGTAGCGCGCGGCGATGATCGATTCGCGTGGCACACCTGCCAGTGCCGCCGATTGCTCGAACTGGCGGATGCCGGCGCTGAGCGATTCTTTCAGGCCAGCCGGATCGGGATGATCCAGGGCGCCGCGCAGTTGCGGAACCACCGCCAGCAAGGGCTGAGCGCAACGCAGCAGGGCGTTCTCGCCCACTGGCGGCAGTGCTTCGGGCGGCACGTATGGAGAATCGCCGACGGGGCGCTGCGCCGCGGGCTGCGGCGTCGGCTGCGGCATCGGCATGGCAGCACTGCCGGCGCGAGCGCCGGCACGGGGCCGAACAATAGTGCGTTCGGATTCAGGGGGCGGGGTATGTTGGGGATCGTCAGCCATGGGGTGCTAGGAGCGAATCGCCCAGAATTCGAGTTCGATGCCCGGGAAGACATCGGGGATGTGAATCGCCATGCCGCCGGATGAGTCGAGTTCGCGCCAGAGTTTGTCCGTGGTGTCGATCTCAAAATAATTGTAGCCTGCGTTATAGCGAAGTTCGCGCGGAGCCACCGGCAGCGCTCGCATTGGCACACCGGGCAGTTGTGCGTTGACGAACTCGACGATCTTTTCGACGGTTGCGATCTTGGCCTGGGTCGGGAAGCGCAGGCGGATTGCTTCCGCGGGCATATCGGCGCTGACCGCCATCACGAACCGCGCGCTGCTGATCAGA
The DNA here is from genome assembly GCA_043757735.1 of Burkholderiaceae bacterium. Lineage (GTDB taxonomy): Bacteria > Pseudomonadota > Gammaproteobacteria > Burkholderiales > Burkholderiaceae_E > Quisquiliibacterium. The sequence continues at coordinate 12,433 of JAYVOV010000546.1, read as the reverse complement.
GATTTGTCGGGGATCACCGCCACTCTGACGCCGTACTTGCGCATGTGCAGTTCGATCTGGATCGCGTGCTGATCCTGGACCATCGAGAGCACCAGGCGTAATTGATCGAGCACCGGCCGAAAGCTCAACTGCAGGTCATCGTGCTGATAGGGTGCGAACGGCCGGCCCAGTCGACGCTCGGTGCCGAATGTGGAGAGTTCTCCGGCCATCTCGACGCAGATCGTGTATAGGCGTTCGGGGTGCAGACGCGGCACGTTGGCCAGGTGATCGAATACACCGACGTAGCGGTTGACGACCTGCAGCAGCAGAAACTCCGCGATTTCTGATGTGCCGCCACGGCCCGGTTGGGTCATGCGCACCGCCAGCGCTTCGGCGCGCTGACGCAGCAGGCCATGCAGCTCGTTCACCCAGCCCCGTGGCACCGCTGACGCATTGCTGTCCAGGGTAGTGGCCACGAACTCTTTGTCGAGCAGCACCTGGCCATCGGCGCGGCGTTCGATCACCCGGGCGATCGGCATCGAGGCGTAAGCGCCGGATAATTCGGTCTCGGGGATGAGCACCAGACGAAGGGCGCCGAGCTGCATCGGGGCGCTTTCGGTGAACCCCTCGACCGCATCAACGACCTCAACGGTGCGCGCATGTGCCCGGATCTGCCCGACCGGCGCGGTTTCTTCGAGCGACAGGCTCGGTACGCCGGGGCGATCGAGAACGATTGCCAGATGCACCAGCCGGTCTTTGAGCGAGTCGGCAATCTGCAGCGGCGCCGGCGGCGGGTCATCTGAGGGGAAAACAAACACCGTGCCATCTGGCAACACACCCGAAGCCGAGCGCAGCGCAAGCTTGCCCAGACCCAATGCTGCGTCGTCGAGTTCAAGTGTTTCAAAGCCCCAGGGATACGACGCCAGCGTGCGCGTACGGCGCTCGATCAGGTGCTCGAGGTATCGGTCCTGCTGCTGCAGATGCTGTGGCCGCAAGAAAAGGCCTTCGGTCCAGAGGACCCTGTTGCGCCACATGGGGCGGTCTCCGTGTTACGGGTGATGCAAGCTCATTGGGCAGTCACGCGAATCTCGCGGGCGCCCAGACTGATCCGCACCGGCACGGTCACTGCTTTGGCCGATGCTTGATTGGTGACGATGGCGGGCTCGGGAAGCGAGTAGCTGGCGCGCCAGTTTGATTTTTCCAGCTCTCGATACGCGCCGATCACGCCAAGGATGCGCGCGCCCGATGGCAGTTCGCGCACGATTCGCCGCGACTCGCCGGGCCGCAGCTGAATTTCTTCCTTGGCGATCAGATCGGCGCCCAGAATAGCCTGATCGCGTTCAAACAATGTGAAGAAATCAGTTGACTGGAAAGCGCCCGATGTTTTCAGAGAATAGATGCGAATCACCAGCGGGGCAGAGCGATTGCGGCTGTCCGTGTTCAGCTGCGCATCTGCCTGGACCGTGAGTTCGAGGTTGCGCGCCGTCTCGACCATTGGAGCGGGCGCTGCGGGTGGCGCAGGCACTGCTGGCGGCGCAGGCGCTGCGATCGCCGGCGGCGGCACGCTCGACGCAGGCCGCGGCGCAGGGGCTTTGGGTGCGCTCGAGCAGGCCGCCAGCAGCAGGATCGCCAGCACGCCTATCAGGCTGGCCTTCGGCGCAAAAAGCGAGGCGAAAGTTAAGTGCTTGCACATGGCTGGCTAGGATGAAGCAAGCTCCGGTATCGAGCAAGGGCCAGACGGGATTCACGCATACTACCGATGTTGTAGCGACCCGCTGGCGCGTCCCGCGTATGTTAGAGGCCAATGGCGTTGCCATCCCCGGCGGACATCCCGCCGGCTGGCTTCGACGATAGACGGAGCTTGCCGAACCATGCGAATTCTGATCATTGACGACCATGCACTGGTCCGTGAAGGCGTCGCGCTCGTATTGCGTTCGCTGCGGCACGACGCCGAGATAGTCCAGGCCGAGACCTGCCAAGGGGGCATCGATGCCGCGCGCGCTCAACCCTTTGACCTGGTGTTGCTTGATCTGCAACTGCCCGACATGCCGGGTTTTGTCGCGCTCGAACGCTTTCGGGCAGAACACGAGGGGCTGCCCGTCGTCGTGATCTCGGGTCTCGAGGACCGCGAGACAGTCATGCGCACGCTCGACATGGGCGCCAAGGCGTTCGTTCCGAAATCGGCAGACGCGGCACGTACCCGTGCGGCGCTCGAAGCTCTTTTGGACGGCCGGGTCTACTTGCCCGACAGCGTTGTCGGCGCGCCGGCCGAGCGCGGTTCAGATCGGGGCGGGGCCCATTGGAATCTCACCGATCGCCAGCGTGATGTGCTCGCGCTGGTGGTGGCGGGACTGCCCAACAAACTCATCGCCCGGCGGCTCGACATCGCCGAGTCCACCGTCAAGATTCACGTCAGCGCCATTTTGCGCGAACTGCGCGTCACCTCGCGCACTCAGGCGCTGATCGCGGTCGCGCGCGCCGGCGTGCGCCTCGAGGCGCCAGCACCGCCGGTCAAGGGCCCTGGTGGCAGCAGTTTCATCCCGGCTGGGTCAGCGCGACTACCAGGCTCCTGAGCCGCTCGGGATTCACCGGCTTGGGCAGCAGTGCCCAGCCATGGCGTGCGCTCAGATCCTGCAGGTGCGCGGTGGCGTCGCCCGAGACCACGATTACCGGGACCGGAACCGGCACCAGTTCGGTCACCGCGGCCACGACGTCGGCGCTGCCGGTGTTCTCTCCAAGCCGGTGGTCGGTGATCAGCAGATCCGGAAACCGTTCAGCCTGGTCGAGGTGGCGCCTTGCCTCTGCCACGCTGCGCGCCAGGATCACGAAGCAGCCCCAGGACACGAGCAAGGCCTCCATGCCGATGAGAATGTCGAGTTCATCGTCGACGACGAGCACCAGCATGCCTTGCAGAATGGCGGGATCGAAGTCTGGGTCAGTGGGCTGCTCGACAGGCGCCGGCTCGGCCGACAGAGGCACCGAGATCTCGAACACGGTGCCGCGCTTCGGGCGCGAACGAACAGCGACCGGGCAATTCAAGCCGTCGGAGAGCCGGCGCACAATGGCCAGACCCAGGCCGAGCCCGTGCCGACGGTCGCGTGAGCTGTTGCCGAGCTGCACGAACTCGCCGAAGATCTTGTCGATCTGTTCGGGGGCTATGCCGATCCCGGTGTCCCACACCTGAATGAGCAGCCGATCGCCACGGCGACGGGTGCCCATCAGGATGCCGCCATGTTCGGTGTAACGAAACGCGTTGGAGAGCAGGTTCATCAGGATCTCGACCAGCAGCGCGGGGTCGCTTCGCACCGAGCAGGGCCGCGGCATGTGAACCCGCAGATCCAGATTGCGCTGTTGTGCCATATGGGCGAATCGGGTCTCCAGCGTCTGCAGCAGCGGCACGATCGCGAACACCGAAATTCGAGGGTCGATGGTGCCGGCGTCCAGTCGTGAGATATCGAGCAGGCGGTTGAAGAGTTCATCAAGCCCGGCCATCGATCGCTCGAGCCGATCGACGAGATAGCGTCCGCGGCCGTCGCGGATTTCTTCCTTGAGCGCCCCGACGAACAAGCCGATTGCGTGCACCGGTTGACGCAGGTCGTGGCTTGCTGCCGCGAGAAATCGCGTCTTTTCCCGCACCGCCTGATGGGCAGCGGCCAAAGCGTGGCCCGCTTGTTCGCGCGCCTGATCGGCTTCTCGTTCAAGTTTGGCGACGCGCTGGTCGGTCGGGTCGGGACTCGACGGCCGCTGCGTTGTCTGACCCACTTCGAGCCCCGCGCCGTCCTGTGCCTGGAAGTTCGAGGTTTCAGGAACCGCCGAGCGGGTGCTGCTGCGCATCCAGGGGGCTGCTACCAGCAATGCGAGGCCGAACAGCCCGCCTGCCCAAGTCTGCTCGCCTTGCATCGCCAGCGCGACGGCCATCGGCAGCAGCACCAGGCCGACCGAGCCCAAAGCCGCGCCTGGACCCGCGGCCAGTCTTGGCAGGGCAAGCGCCTGGCTCAGCCCCAGCGCCAGAAGCGCCGCGCGCGCATTGGCGTCGGCCGGCCATTGCAAGGCCGCGCCGCCGCCCCAGGCCAGTGCGATCAGCAGGAGACAGCCTGCCCACGCCTGGCGCTGCACGGCGGCGCGCTGGCCGGCGGTGGCAACCCGCAGTCCCGGCAACACCCGGCCCGGCAACACCAGACCCGCCAGCACCAGACCCGCCAGCACCAGACCCGGCACGGCCCATGACAGGCCAAGCGCGAGCCAGAGCCAGCTCGCACAGGCCTGGGTAGCGAGTGCGAAGAACAGGTCGATCGAGTGGGGCCTGATTTTGTCTGCGCGCATATTGGTTGCGAATCTTGCCGCATAATTCGCTGATCCGTGCGTTACCCCGTGCGGCCCGAACCCGCGATGTGTCTGCCGTGCTACCCGCGCGGCACGCAATGCATCGCGCCGAGATCCGAACCGACACAATCAGTTTCCGGAGGTCACTTCAATGACGGCACCCCTGCCAGCATCGGCCACGCGCGCGCCCGCGTCTGCGTTGTCCAGCGTCACTCTCGACGACAAATACACACTTGATCGCGGCCGGGCATTCATGTCTGGCACCCAGGCGCTGGTTCGCCTGCCGATGCTGCAGCGCGAACGCGACCGGCGGGCGGGCCTGAACACTGCCGGTTTCATTTCCGGCTATCGCGGCTCGCCGCTGGGCGGGTTCGATCAAGCGCTCTGGAAAGCCAAGCAGCATCTGGCCCGCCACGACATTGTTTTTCAGCCGGGCTTGAACGAGGATCTCGCGGCAACCAGCGTGTGGGGTTCGCAGCAGGTGAATCTGTCGGACAAGGCCAAGGTCGATGGCGTGTTCAGCCTCTGGTACGGCAAGGGCCCGGGGGTAGACCGCTGCGGCGATGTGTTCAAACATGCCAATGCCGCCGGTACCAGCCGCCATGGCGGGGTGATCGTGCTCGCGGGCGACGACCACGGGGCCAAGAGCTCGACCCTGCCGCATCAGTCGGATCACATCTTCAAGGCCTGCGGGCTGCCGGTCTTTTATCCGTCGACTGTTCAGGAGTATCTGGACCTGGGGTTGCACGGCTGGGCGATGTCACGTTGGTCGGGCCTGTGGGTTGCGATGAAAACCGTCACCGAGGTGGTCGAAGCTTCGGGGTCGATCGAGATCGATCCCGATCGTGTGCAGATCGTGCTGCCGTCGGATTTCGCAATGCCCGCCGATGGCTTGAACATCCGCTGGCCGGACGCGCCGCTGGCCCAGGAAGCGCGCCTGCTCGATTACAAATGGTATGCCGCGCTGGCCTATGTGCGGGCCAACAAGCTCAACCGGACCGTCGTTGATTCGTCGCGCGCATGGTTCGGCATCATCACCGGCGGCAAGGCCTACCTGGACACCTGCCAGGCCCTCGAGGACCTGGGCCTGGATGTCTCTGCCTGCGAGCGGGTCGGTCTGCGGCTGTTCAAATGCGGGGTGGTCTGGCCGCTGGAGGCGACCAGCGTTCGCGAGTTCGCCACCGGTCTGGCCGAGATCCTGGTGGTCGAAGAAAAGCGCCAGCTCCTCGAGTACGCGCTCAAGGAAGAGCTGTACAACTGGCGCGACGACGTGCGCCCGAAGGTCTACGGCAAGTTCGACGAGCGCGACGATCGTGGCGGCGAGTGGGCCATGCCGCAGGGACAGTGGCTGCTGCCAGCGCACTACGAGTTGTCGCCAGCGATCATTGCCAGGGCGATCGGCTCGCGCCTGCTCGAACCCGGGCGCCATGGCTTGCGCTTTGAGCTGCCCGCGGATCTTCGCGCCACCATCGAGGCCCGCCTGGCCATTCTGTCGGCCAAGGAGCGCTCGCTGGCCGCGCCGCATGTGGTCGTCGAGCGTGCGCCCACTTTCTGCTCAGGCTGCCCGCACAACACCTCGACCCATGTGCCCAAGGGGTCGCGAGCTCTGGCTGGCATCGGCTGTCATTACATGGCCACCTGGATGCCTGAGCGCCGCACCGGTCCATTCACGCAGATGGGCGGCGAAGGCGTGCCGTGGATCGGCCAGGCCCCCTTCACCGCCGAGACCCATGTGTTTGCCAACCTGGGCGATGGCACCTATTTCCACTCGGGCCTGCTCGCTATTCGGGCCGCGATCGCAGCCGGCGTCAACATCACCTACAAGATTCTGTACAACGATGCGGTCGCGATGACCGGGGGCCAGCCTATCGACGGCACCCTGACCGTGCCGCAGATCGTCGGGCAGCTGCGCGCCGAAGCCGCCGCGCGGATCGTCATCGTCAGCGACGAGCCGCAGCGCTACGAGGCGCTGCGGCAGTCGAGCGAACTGGCCGGCGTCGATGTCTTTCACCGCGACCATCTCGACTGGCTGCAGCGCGAATTGCGTGAAACGCCTGGCTGCACGGTGCTGGTCTACGACCAGACCTGCGCATCGGAGAAGCGGCGCCGGCGCAAAAAGATCGTCGATGGCAAGCCGGCTTATCCGGACCCCGCCCGGCGGGTGGTGATCAACGAGGCGGTCTGCGAGGGCTGCGGCGACTGCAGTGTGCAGAGTTCATGCGTCTCGGTCGAACCGCTGGAGACCGAACTCGGCCGCAAGCGGCGCATCAACCAGTCATCGTGCAACAAGGATTTTTCCTGCGTGAAGGGCTTTTGCCCGAGTTTCGTCACTGTCGCCGGCGGACAGCTGCGGCGGCCCAGGCTGCTGGTCGCAGCCGGGCCGGGTAGGGCGGCGACGGACGAGCCGTCAGCCGGTACTCGTGCCGGTGCTCATGCCGGTTCGCCCTCCGGTTCGCCCTCCGGTTCACCCAGCGGGTCGACCGTCGCTGAGTCGCCTCTGCCGCCGCTGCCCGAGCCGGTGCCTGTGTCGATCCGCGCGTCGGGCAATCGCACTTACGGCATTCTGGTCACCGGGGTCGGCGGTACTGGGGTCGTCACCATCGGTCAGCTGCTGGGCATGGCGGCGCATCTCGAGGGCAAAGGTGTGTCGGTGCTCGACATGGCAGGCCTCGCGCAGAAGGGCGGCGCTGTGTTTTCTCATGTTCAGCTGGCGGACGACGCCGCGCATCTTCACGCCACCCGCATCGCAACCGGCGAGGCGGATCTGCTGCTGGGCTGTGACCTCATTGTCTCGGCGGGCAACGAGGCGCTCTCCAAGATGCGTCCCGATGTGACGCGCGCGGTGATCAACGACGAGGTCCTGCCGACGTCCGATTTTTTGCGTGATCCCGACTGGCAGCTGCCGGGCCAGGCGCTCAAGCGCAACATCCTCGAGGCAGCGGGTGAACGCGATATCCTGTTCATCGACGCACATTCGGTTGCGCTCGACCTGATGGGCGACGCGTTGTACGGCAACCCGCTGCTGCTGGGCTATGCCTGGCAGCAGGGCTGGATTCCCCTGACGCGGGTGGCCTTGCGCCGGGCAATCGAGCTCAATGGTGTGAGCGTTGCCGCCAACCTCGAGGCTTTCGAATGGGGCAGGCGCTATGCGCACGACCCGGTCTCGGTCAAGCGCTTGCGTGCCCCACCGCCGACTGTTTCGCCCATCCAGATCCATCGGCGGCCACGTGCTGCAGGCAGTGCCGACGCGCTCGCCGTACTGATCGACGACCGTGCGCAACGCCTGACTGATTTCCAAAACCCAGCATTGGCCAGGCGTTACCGTGACTTCATGGGACGTGTGCTGCGGGCCGAACAGGCGTGCGCGCCAGCTGGCGCGATGCGCCTGAGCGACGCGGTTGCGCGGGCCCTGTTTCGACTGATGGCCTACAAGGATGAATACGAAGTGGCGCGCCTGCACAGCGATCCCGCGTTTCGCGCCCGGCTGGAGCATGATTTCGAAGGCGACTGGCATCTGCGCTATCACTTGTCGCCGCCACTGCTGGCACGGGTCGATCCGCGCACCGGCAAACCGCGCAAGATCGAGTTCGGGCCCTGGATGGGAACCGTGCTGCGTGGTCTGGCACGGCTGAAGTTTCTGCGCGGCACGCCGTTTGATCCTTTCGGCTATACCGCCGAGCGGCGTCGCGAGCGCGCACTGAGCGGGCGCTATCAGGAGATGATCGAGCACCTGCTGAACACGCTCACCGAAGGCAATCTTGCGCTGGCGCTCGAACTCGCGCACCTGCCCGACACGGTGCGCGGATTCGGGTACATCAAGGAACGGCAGCTCGGTGAATTCGAACGCCATGAGGCGGCATTGCTGGCCCGCTGGTATGCCGCCGGGCAGGCTGCACGGCCCGCAGGGGCTGCCGTGGCTGCCGTGTGATCACAGGAAACGGCCGCTGTGGCTGCCGCGTGATCACTGAAAACGGTCGTCGCGCTCGCTGGCTGAAACGCTGGTGTCCGTGCGACCGGCCGTGACCGCACCGGCGCGCGCTCGAGCCCTTGCGACGATGTCGGGATAGTGATGATTGAAGTCTTCGATCACCTGACCCAGCGGCATGTCGGACCACGTGCCGTGATCGGCCAGGTACTGCATATGACGGCGGCCGTGCGCGTCGTATTCCTGGTAGAGCGCGTCGCCACTGCCATCGAATTCGGTCGGCTGGACCCCGAACCGCTGGCATAACTCGATATTGAAGGCCGGCACCGCCTTGACCCAGCGGCCCTCGATCAGCAGCGCCGAGTATCCGTGGTCGTAAAAGACATCGGTGCCCATCGTGGCGCGCAACTTTTCGGTGTTCAGGTGGTTCACCACATCGGCGAGCCCGACCGCAGCCGGGATGCCGGCGACTCGCGCACAGGCCGCGAGCAGACCGGCCTTCGGGACGCACCATCCGCGGCCGGCTGCAATGACCGCGCTCGCTCGATAGGCCTCTGGCTCGAAAACCAGACCATAGGGGTCATAACGAATCCGGTCGCGCACCGCGTAGAAGAGGGCGACCGCGCGCTCGCGCGGCGTCTCGGCACCGGCGGTGGCCTGGTGCACGAACTCGACCAGCAGCGGATGTTCGAGGTCGAAGAATTCGGTCCGGGCCAGGTAGGGTGCCGGATCGGCGTCAGGCGAGGGCAGATCAGGCAGATGCAGCACGGATGGATTCAAAGCGGTATTCCCGGTGGGGCGTTGGCGGGTGCTGGGCTGGCTTGGGCAATGATATCGGGACTAGAAAAGTCAGCAGCATTCGCGTGGCCGGTGTCTGCGCCGACTGAGCGGATGCCGACAGGCCAAAAAAAACCCGCCTGCATGCGCCGGCGGGTTTTTCAATGTTTATATCGAGAAATCCGGCGGGCCGGTTCGCGAGTCAGGGTCGCGTCAGGTGCTGCGGGCGCGTGGGATCCATCGGACCCCAGCCTGCTCGGCTGTTGATTTCAGAAGTTTTCCGGGTGCGCCAGGGCGCCTTCGGTGATGAATGAGATCAGCATCTCCGCGGCGACGCTCGACAGACTAAGAGACATGGATCACCCCCTTCCTGTGACACGGAACATTCCGTTCCCAAAGACTACTCGCACCGGCGGCGACTTGCCCAGAGATCAGCCGCCACGGGCCTTCCTGACCATCGCGGAAAGCTCCTCGCCGCTCTTGTAGTGCGGTACACGCAACACCATCCGCCTGGAACGTTGGACGAAGGCGTTGGAATCGCGAACTTCGTCTGCCCAGTATTTGTCGGCGAGCTTTATGTTGCCCGGCATGTCGAGCTCGAACGCGGCCTTGGAACCGGCGCCGCCGAAGATGTATAGCTTGCCATCGACGATCCGCCAGCTGTCGGCGTCGCCGCCCCACGGAATCCCATAGACGATCCCGTTGGCGCAGTAGCCGCCGTATTGCGGCAGATATTTCTGCGGGTCCTTGTCGAACAGCACCTTGTGTTCAGGCTTGGAGAACCGGAAGGTGACGCCTTTGTAGTCGCTCTTGATGGTGGCCTCGCCCAGGCTGTGTTTGCCCTCGGTGAAATACGAGACGACGTCATGGCCGGCCAGCATCAGGTGCGCGTCGACGGGGTCCTTGATCGCGTTGACCGGGCTGTAGCCCATGCCGGGGCTTTGGGTCGCGAGCGGCGCACATCCGGCCAGTGTGCCGACGACGGCGAGGCTGAGCAGGACGCGGGCCGCCGGCTGAATGCGTTTGGTCATGATGTTGCTCCTGATGAATCGGGTGATGAAAAGCCTGGCTGGCTGGCTGCCTGCCTGGCTGGCTGGCTGGCTGGCTGGCTGACGAATGAATCGGCTGCAACTTTTTCAGTCCAGTTTCGCGCCCGAAGCTTTCACCGATTGCTCCCAGCGCGGCAGTTCAGCGCGCAGAAAGGTCGCGAAGGCTTCCGCAGTTAAGAACGCAGGGTCGGCACCCTGCTGCAGCATCCGGGAGCGGATCTCCGGGGTCTCGAGCGTCTGCTGGAAGGCCTGGCTGAGCCGGGTCAGCACATCGCGCGGCGTGCCGCCCGGCGCCAGCACGCCGTAAAAGCCCACCACCTCAAAGTCCTTCAGGCCCGATTCGATGAGTGTGGGCACCTCCGGCAGGGCGGCGCTGCGCTCGCGGCTGGTGACGGCCAGCGCACGCACTTTTCCCTGCTTCACATATTGCGTCACCTGCGGAATCGATTCGGCCATGAACTGAGCGTGGCCGGCCAGCACATCTGCGAATGCTGGTGCGCTGCCGCGGTAGGGCAGGTGGACCATGAACACGCCGGCCGCCTGCTTGAACATCTCGGGCACCAGATGCGAGATGCCACCATTGCCGGCGGATGCGTAGTTCAACTTGCCCGGATTGGCCCTGGCGTAGCGGATGAACTCGCCGATGCTGCTGGCCGGGACCGCAGGGTTCACGATCAGTGCCAGCGGCTGCTGTGCCGTTCGGGCAACCGGAACCAGATCGCGCAGCATGGTGTAGGGCAGCTTCGGGTAAAGCGCAGGGTTGATCACCATGGTGCCGGTATTGGCCACCAGCAGCGTATAGCCATCGGGGGCTGCTTTGGCCACGTATTCGGCACCGATCGAGCCGCCAGCGCCGGGTTTGTAGTCGATGACCACAGGTGCGCCAAGCAGCTGCTGCAGGCGGTCGGCCAGCAGGCGCGCGTGGGTGTCGAGCGGGCCGCCGGCCGGAAAACCGATGATGAGACGAATGGGGCGATCCGGAAACGCGGCCATGGCAGCGCTTGGCAGACCGATCAGCAGCGCACCGGCCAGCGCCGCGACGGCATGGCCGATGACGCGCCGAATATTGAGCAGCAGGCCGGGTGGCCTCATTCGATTCTCCGGTTGCTGTGACGGGCAAAATAGAACCATTCCCGTCCCGGCAGCGCATTGGGGTTGGGAAACACCACGTACCCGTCTTGCGGCGCGATCAGCGCCTGACCATCGGCCCGCTGCCCGATGACTTGCCCCTTCTGCAGCCGGTCGAACGAGCGCCATGGCTGCGCGAAGGTGTCTGCGGCGGCGCGCCGGTCATGCACCTCATGCAGCTCGATCACCTCCTTAGTGCCGGTGCTGGCCGGTGCCGGCCGATCGATCAGGCCAAGGTGGGCGAGCGTTCTATGTATTGCCTGATAGGCAACTTCCGGGGCCTGCGGGTCGGCATGGTTGCCGCACTCGAGCGTCACGGCACAACCCCCGCGCGCGCGCATGAATTCGGTCGTGCCGACACCGTAGGCAACACTGTCGTTGATGGCCGAGCCAGCAACCCCCGCCCCCTTGCGGGCCGCCACGCCCGCGGCGAAGGCCTGCATCCAGCCGTGGACGATGCGGCGAGGGCCCAGGATGGCCGCCAGGGCTTCCTCCTGGGCCGCTTTGGCGAAGGGCTCGAGTTCGGCCGAGTTGTCCGGCGGGCCGATGAACACGAAAGCTTCGCCCTGCGACGAGAACGAGTGCAGGTCGAGCAGCACCTCATGCGCGGCCAGCAGCGGCGCCAGATGGTTGGCGATGCGGTCTTCGGCGGTCTCCGGCGAGACTGATTCGCGGAAATCGCGATTCAGGTTGCGGTCGCCCTCGCGATGGCCACGGGCGTAGGCCACCGGATTGGCGATCGGCACCAGCGTGAGCGAGCCACGGGCCAGGGTCAGGGCTCCGGCAGCGAATTCGCCGGCGACCCGCTGGATGCCCTTTGTGCCGCAGGTTTCGTTGCCGTGCACGGCGCCCAGCACGATCAGCCGAGAGCCGCGGGCGAGCGAGCGATATTGGAGGATGTCGATGCTGTTCATGGGGCGTGATTGTAGTGTGCCCGGAGCACGGCAAGGGTGAATGCGCCCGCCAGCAAGCCCCAGAACGCCGAGCCGATGCCGGCCAGGCTCAACCCCGACGCGGTGACCAGAAAAGTGACCAGCGCCGGCTCACGGTCTTTCTCGCTGGCCATTGCCTGCGCCAGACCGTTGCCGATCGTGCCCAGCAGCGCGATGCCGGCAATGCCCGCGACCAGCTCGCGTGGAAAGGCGCCGAAGACGGCCGCCACCGTCGCGCCCGCCACGCCGAGCGCCAGGTAGAACAGACCGGCCGAAATGGCGGCCGTGTAACGCCGCGCGGGGTCTTCATGGGCCTCGCG
>JAYVOV010000545.1:0-4032 GCA_043757735.1 Burkholderiaceae bacterium | reverse complement strand
CCGACCGACTGGGTGCCGTGCTTGAGCGCGAATCGCGCGGCGATTTTGGCGGTCGATGTCGTCTTGCCGACACCGGTGGGACCGATCAGCGCGAAGATACCGCCGCCATCGATGACCGAACCCTCCAAGTCGCACTGGAGGTTGCGGGCCAGCGCCTTGCCAGTCCATGCCAGGGCCTGCGCGTCGTCGAACTCCTCAGGGACCCGATTGACCAGCGCGCGGCCCAGTGCCGGCGAAAAACCAGCGGTCATCAGGGCGCGCAGAAGACGGCTGCGTACCGGCTGGCGACGCGTGCCCTCATACCAGGACAGGGTCTCGAGCTGATCGGCGATGAAGTTTTTCATCTGCTGCAGTTCGGCGAGGACGGAACTTTGCACCGCCTCAGTGATCGCCGTTCGCGCGTCGCCCAGAGCATGCGCAATCGCTTCCGGCGACGCGCCCGACGCGCCCGACGCGGCCGACGTGGCCGACGTGGCCGACGCGGCCGACACCGAGGCAAAGCCTGCATTCGATCGCGGTTTCGCCGCCCCTGTGCGGCCTGCCAGCACGGGCACCGGGGCAAATTCGAACGCATCGCTCTCGAACCGTTGCGTCGTCTGCGCGTCGGGCACCAACGGCGTGTGCTGCCCGGCCAGCGCTGCGGCCATCGGCATCGGTGCCGAAGGTCTGTGCACTGGCACGGCCGCCGTCGACGACTGCGTGGCGGAGACAGAGACAGAGACAGAGGCGGAGGCAGACTTCGCTGGTTCTGGCGCCGCCTTGCGTTCGGGCACCGAACCCTTGACAACCGGTGCCGCGCTCTTGCGTGCCAGACGATCTCGAACGTACTGCTGGAAGGAGACGGTGGTCATTTCCGGCACGGGCGCCGCCGGCGGCACTTCAAGCACAGGTCTGTCGTCGGCAAGCACACGAGCGCGCCTCGGCATCGCGGCGCCGGCGTGATCGGGCCCACCATCGGGTCCCTCGGCGACGGCGTGTTCGTCATCGGCCATCGCCAGGATTTCGATGCCGCCTTCAACCGTCCGGTTTTTCAAAATGATTGCATCAGGACCCAACTCCGCGCGCAGTCTGGCGAGAGCATCTTTGTTGGTTCGGCCGAAAAACCGCTTTACGTTCACTTGGTCTCTCCAATGACGCGCCCGATACGGATGGACTGCGTTTCGGGTATTTCAGCGTGCCCCAGCACCCGCAGCCGGGGAACTCCCTTTTTCAGCAGACGTGCCAGCGGTCCCCGAATCCGATCGGGCACCAGCAGACAGGCCGCCACACCCGCTTCTTCCTGAATTCGTGCCGCGTCGACGGCGCCATTCATCACGTAATCCGCAACCCCTGGCTCTAGTGCCGAGGTCGCCCCCGGCGCCAGCGCCTGCACCAGCAGGTTTTCGAGGCTCGGTTCAATCGCAATCACCGACAACTCCTTCACCGGGCCAAAGATCTGCTGCACGATCGACGGCGACAAAGCAATCCGAACTTCGCGGGTCAGCTCGTCGGGATCCTGGGACCGCGCGCCATGCTCGGCCAGTGTCTCGACGATGCCGCGCAGATCGCGCACGTGCACCGAATCGTCCAACAGGTTCTGCAGCACACGCTGAAAGACCGCCACCGAGATCAGCTTCGGCACAACGTCCTCGCCAAGCTTGGGCGCATGCTTGGCCAGGTGCTCCAGCAGCTGCTGCGCTTCGGCTCGACCCATCAGGCGCGCGGCGTGCACCTGCATCAGATGATGAAGGTGCGTGGCGATAACGGTGGCGCAATCAACCACGGTATAACCGGCGGTCATCGCGAGATCGCGGCTGCGCTCATCGATCCAGGTTGCTGGCAGGCCAAACGCTGGATCGGTGGTCCGGGTGCCCGGCAGAGCCTGGGTGATCTGTCCGGGGTTGATCGCCATCAGCATCCCCGGGAACGCTTCACCTTCGCCCACAATGACGCCTTTGAGCGTGATCCGGTACAGGCTGGGACGCAGTTCGAGGTTATCCCGGATGTGCACCGCAGGCGGCAGGAATCCCACTTCGGCGGCGAACTTCTTGCGCACGCCCTTGATGCGGGTCAGCAGATCACCGCCCTGCTCCTTGTCGACCAGCGCGATCAGGCGATAACCCACTTCCAGCCCCAGCTGGTCAACCGGCGTGACGTCATCCCAGCTCGCTTCGGTGTTTGCTGGCGGCGCTGCTGGCGCCACCGGCTCGGCCATCTTCACGCGATCGCGTTCGCCCAGCCGGTAGGCGGCATATCCGCAGCCGCCTGCCAGCAGCAGGAATGAAAAGTGTGGCATGCCCGGCACCATGCCCAGCAGTGCCACCACGCCGGCCGTCAAGCCAAGGGCCCGTGGCATCGAGAGCAGCTGCTTGGTGAGCTGGCTGCCGACGTCGTCCTCGGTGCTGACGCGCGCCACGATCAATGCAGCGGCCACCGAGATGACCAGTGAAGGGACTTGTGCCACCAGCGCATCGCCGATTGCCAGCAGCACATAGTTGTTGGCCGCCTGCGCAAGCGTCAGATCATGCTGCAAAAGGCCGATCGCGATACCACCCAGCACGTTGATGAACAAGATCATGATCGCCGCCATCGCATCGCCGCGAACGAACTTCGAGGCACCATCCATCGAGCCAAAGAATTCGGCTTCCTGGCTCACCTCGGCGCGGCGCCGACGCGCTTCGTTCTGGTCGATCGCACCGGTGTTCAGGTCGGCATCGATCGCCATCTGTTTGCCCGGCATTGCATCCAGGGCAAAGCGGGCAGACACCTCGGCGATCCGCCCGGCGCCCTTGGTAACGACCATGAAGTTGATCACCGTCAGGATCGCAAACACGATGATGCCGACCGCAAAATTTCCGCCAATCAGGAAGTTGGCGAACGACTCGATAACCTTGCCGGCCGCATCGGTACCGGTGTGGCCGTGCATCAGAATCGCGCGGGTCGATGCCACGTTGAGCGACAGGCGCATCAGCGTCGTCACCAGCAGTACCGATGGGAACACGGCGAAATCCAGCGGCTTGACGGTGTACGCGCTGACCAGAAGGACCACTACCGCCAGCGCGATGTTGAAGCTGAACAGCAGATCGAGCAGCAGCGCAGGCAGCGGCAGGATCATCATCGACAGAGTCAGAAGGATGATGGCCGGCACCGCCATCGTCTGCCACGGCGGCAGACGCAGTGTCAGCGTGCCCAGTTGAACAGTTACCGTCGTGCCGCGCGCAGCGGGCTGATCGCTCATCGAGTACTTCCGTCAGGATCCAGACCGGCCGGGATCGGCAGATCGTCCGGCGCCGCCGGCATTGGTCCGCGCCCCGGTACCCAGCGGCGCAGTTGATAGACGTAGGCAAGCACCTGCGCCACGGCGTTGTATAGCGTCTCGGGAATTTCGCGATCGATGTCGACCCGTGCATACAAGGCGCGCGCCAGGGGCGGCGCTTCGACCAGTGGCACGGCGGAGGCTTGCGCGATCTCGCGGATCCGGGCTGCCAGATGATCGGCGCCCTTGGCGATCACTCGGGGCGCACCCATCTTCGATTCGTCGTAGCGAATGGCCACGGCAAAGTGGGTCGGGTTGGTCACCACGACATCGGCCTGGGGCACAGCCTGCATCATCCGCGCCATGGCCACCTCGCGCTGACGCGCGCGGATCTTGCCCTTGACCATCGGATCGCCCTCGGATTCGCGCACTTCCTCGCGCGCCTCCTGATGGGTCATTCGCAGCTTGACGCGGTGACGGCGCCACTGCAGCGGCACATCGAGCATGGCCGAGAAGAACAGCAGCAGCAGCAGCAGGCCGGTGCCCGCGACAAGCTGCGAGCGGGTCGTCTCGATGGCGACCAGCAGCGGCGAGGCGCCGATGCCGAGGTACTGATTGAAGCGCGAGGTCACGAACCACCCGGCGGTGGCCACCAGCGCGCCGGCCAGCAGGGCGAGCCGCCCCAGATCCAGGGCATTGTCCTTGGAAAAGATCCGCGCGAATCCGCTGGCAGGATTCACCCGCCCGAAGTCCGGCGCGATCGGCTTGAGTGTTATCGCCACCCCTCCGGGAATCAC
>JAYVOV010000544.1:0-4043 GCA_043757735.1 Burkholderiaceae bacterium | reverse complement strand
ACATCAATGCGGTTGGCTGCCCTCTGGTGATCGGGCAGGGACTCGTCGTGATGAGCTTCAATTGCGGCGGACCGGCCACCCGGCTCACGCCGCAGCGTCTGCTGAAAGATGTCGGCCCGCGCCTGGCGGTGATGGTCCGCGAAGTTCGCATCG
Organism: Burkholderiaceae bacterium; assembly: GCA_043757735.1. Classification (GTDB taxonomy): domain Bacteria; phylum Pseudomonadota; class Gammaproteobacteria; order Burkholderiales; family Burkholderiaceae_E; genus Quisquiliibacterium. Next base: position 3,890 of record JAYVOV010000544.1, on the reverse strand, counting down.
CCATCGAGGGTCCCAGCAAGCCCAGGGCGGCCTTGTAGTCGCGCAGTCTCAAGACAGATTCGTCAGCCGTCCGCTCTGGTACGCTGCATCTCCAGTCGAGCGGGCGGGCGCAGCGGCAGAGCTTCGAATGATGACGGCGTGCAGCTTCCGGTTCTGAATGTGACGGCCGATCAGGCCCGCCTGCGCTAGCATGCAAACCCGTCGAGCCAGTCCAAACGCGCATGAATCTGCAGACATTTCTCCCTTATCGGCTGGCTGTGCTTTCCGAGGCGGTGAGCCGCTGCGTCTCGCAGGCCTATCGCGAGCAATTCGGGCTGACACGAGATGAATGGCGGGTGCTGGCGGCGCTCGCCGAGTCTCACCCGATGAAGAGCACCGCGGCGGCGCTGCACACCACCCTGGATAAAATGCAGGTGAGCCGCGCCTGCACGCGCCTGGAATCGCGCGGCCTGATTGCCCGCGACGAGGATCCCGGCGATCGGCGGAACAAGGTCTTGCGCCTGACCCCGAACGGTCATGCGCTGCTGGCCCAGGTGATGCCGACCGTCCAAGCGCGCGCGGCAGAATTGAGCATGGCTCTGGACCCTGCCGACCTGGCTGCGCTCGACATCGCGATCGACAAGCTGCTGGCCCAGGCGCGCGCCATCTCGCAAGCGGACGCTGAAGGCTCAGCGCTCTGAAGGCGGGTCCAGCGCCAGCGCCTGACGCAGGCGCAGCACTTCCTGCGCGGTCTCACGCACGATTTCGGTCATCGAGGCGATGCGGCCTTGATGGGTAGCCAGTTCGCGCAGTGACGCGGATTCCGCTCGCGCGGACGCTGTGTTCGCGCGAGCGTCTTCACGCAGACTGCTCAGATCGACCTCGGCCGCCTGCAGGGCGCGCGACCAAAGCTGCGACAGAACCTCGCCGCCAAAAATGCGCAGGTTGTCGGGAAGATCGGGGTTGTCGAGGCGCACCAGCTGGTACAGGTGATGATTCGTATTATTACTGACTATTAATTTTGATGAAGAACCCCGAAACCTCTCAAGATTGGTTGCCGGACGGCATTCATTTTGCGTCTGCTTTGGCTCTCTGTTAGGTTCGGGCTCATGTCGAAACCGCTATCACTGCCCGAGGCACGGCTCCCTCGACAAAGCCTGATCCAACTGCTTGCCTCCCTGCCCGGTCCCGCCGATTCGACGGATGCAGCCGGGCCCGCCCATTCAACTGCTGCCGGCAGGGGGATCACCCGGATCGGGCGGCTGCAAAGCGCCGACACCGGCAACTTGTGCTGGGTGATTCCGGCAGCGGTCGGGTCCACTGCCGACGCAGGCGAGCCGAGAATCGGGGCGGTCGTGGACAACCCGACACACCCGATCGCCGGTGTTGCCGTGCTCGACGGCGGGCGGTTCGTGCGCGTGAATCGCCAGTTTGAGAAACTCACCGGCTGGACGGCGCTGGAACTCGATGGTGCCAGCCCGGCGGGCTTGTTCGGCGGCCTGGAAGCGTGGCAGGCCCTGCTCTGTCGGATGGACCAGGCGGTGACGGTGGGTGGGTCTTTCGTCGAGGAACTGACCCTGGCCCGGCGCGACGGCGCGACCCGCCACTGCGAGATCCATGTGAGCTGGATCGCCCACGAAGGCGCGAGCGAGACGAACCTCACGCTGCACGACATCACCCGGCTCAAACAGGTCGAAAACCAGCGTCTGGAGGAAGTCCGCGCCCAACGTGATCTGGTAATCCGCGAGGTGCATCACCGGATCAAGAACAACCTGCAAGGCGTGGCCGGCTTGATGCAACAACTGGCAGTTCGAAAGCCGGAGGCCGCCGGCGCCCTCTCTGAGGTGGCCAGTCAGATCACGTCGATCGCGCAGGTTTACGCGCTGAAAGTTCGTGAACAGGAGCGTCTGGCGTTCGCCGATCTCCTGGCCGCGGTATTGGGCAGTCTTGCGCGCACTACCGGTGTGAAAATCGCCCTTACCGTTTCGGATCCGGTGCTGGCGCGTCGCGGCTGGCTCAGTGAAACCGACGCCGTGCCGATTGCGCTGGTCATCAACGAGATCGCGACGAACGCGATCAAACATCGACAGACCGGTGGTGAGCTGCATGCCTCGCTCGATCTCGAAGGCGAATCGTTTTGCGTGCGGATCAGCAATCCCGGCCGGCTGGCGTGGCGCCAGGCTGGTGCGCCGAAGTTCGAGAGCAGCGTTTTTGGGCTGGGTCTGATCAAGGCTATGCTGCCCAGGCGCGGCGCCAACTTCGAGTTGAGTGAACAAGCGGGCCAGGTGATTGCGCGTGTACTGCTGAGTGCGCCCGCGCTCGATCTGAGCCCGATCTGAGGATGATCTGATTTCATTGCCTATTCAACAATTGCCAGGGTGCCGGCCGTGAACGATCGGCCGGACGAAAAATCGAGATTCGATGAGGCTGCAGATGTCTTCGTCGATGCCTGTTGCCCTGAGCAACGCTGGGCAGGCACGGCCCAATTTGCCATCATTGAACTCGGTTTCGGGCTGGGTAAGAGCCTGTTGGCCGTACTGGAGCGGTATGCCAGTGCGCCCGATGCACCGCGCCAGCTAGACCTGCTCGTGATCGAACCGCGGCCGCCTGACCGCGCAGCACTCACGCATGGTCTGAGCATCGGCGGTGTGGCCTGCCAGCATCGTGCGGTTGCGACGCTGCTGGCGGGCTGGCCATCGGCCGCGCCTGGGCTGCATCGCATCACTTTCGACGAAGCCAGCGGATTGCCGGCCGGACGCCGCGCGCGCCTGACGCTGGCGATCGGCGACCCGATCGTCATCCTGGGCCGCCTGCGCGCTCCCGTGGACACGGTATTCGTCCCTTCTCGTCAGGCAAATCCGGCCTTGTTTGCGGGTCTCAATTCCGCTGTGTTGTTCCGGCGGCTATCAACGCTGATGCGCCCGGGCGCGCTGATGGCTGTTCAACAGCCGGGGCCCGACGCCATCGTGCAACTGGTTCAGTGCGGGTTTGAAACGGTCAGCAATACGCAGATCCAGCCGGAGCGCTGCCTGACCCTTCGGTATGCGCCGCGCGGTCGGACCAGCGTTGCAGCATCTGTGCCGCGAGTGCCGGTCCGCCGGCAGGCGATCGTGATCGGCGCCGGGCTCGCAGGCTGCGCCAGTGCGGCTGCGCTGGCCGATCGCGGCTGGACGGTCACTGTCCTCGACCAGGCGCGTGGCCTGAGCGCGGCAGGCGGCGCGCAGCCGCTGGTCGCGGATCATCTTCATCTTTCTTCCGACGACAACCAGCTCGCCCGCCTGACCCGGCATGCCCTTTGGCTGGCCGCACCCTGGCGGGGCTGCAGGCAGCCGATGGGCCGCCTGCAGCTGGCCACCGACACGGCCGACAGCGAAGCGCAGGAACAGTTGTGCCGCACGCTCGGGCTGCCTGGCGATCTCGCCCGAGCCGTCGATGCCGATGAAGCCTCGGCGCTGTCCGGGGTCAGGTTATCGCGCGGCGGCCTCTGGATGCCGGCATGCGACGCGGTGGCGCCGGCCCCGATCTGCGCCGACTGGCTGGGCAGCAGCAGCGCGATCGAATGGCGCCAGGCAATAACGGTGGCTTCGGTGACCAGACAAGACGGTGAATGGCTGGTTCGCGATCCCGCCGGAACGATCATCGCGCGTGCGCCGGTTGTCATTCTCGCCAATGCCGGCGCGGCGTTGAACCTGGCGAAGTGGCGATACCCCACCTTGCAGCGCCTGCGCGGCCAGTCGACTCGCCTGAGCACGCCTGCGCTGCGCGATCTGCGCAGTATCCTGGGTGGCCAGGCTTATGTCTGCCCGCTCGGCTCGGGCGAGAGTCTGATCGGGTCGAGTTTCGAGGAAACAGATTCGCTTGCCGCCGACCCGGCTGCAGACCTCGGCAATATCGCTCGTCTGGGGCTCATG
>JAYVOV010000543.1:0-4060 GCA_043757735.1 Burkholderiaceae bacterium | reverse complement strand
GTTCGCCTACTTTCCGAGCATGAGTCGCCCCTGGCACAAGGGTTGCTGTAAGGGACGTGTCGCCGCATCGAAACGCGCGATCACTACCAACCATCCGGGCCTACGAACCCAGGGAGCATTCATGACTCGTCGCATTTTCTTGAAGTCCGCCGCTGCCACCGCAGCGGTTTCTACCGCCGGGCTACCGTCCGCGTTCGCGCAGAGCAACACGATCAAAGTAGGCGTGCTTCATTCCTTGTCGGGCACGATGGCGATTTCAGAGACCGCTCTGAAAGACACCGTGCTGATGACCATCGAAGAGATCAATTCCAAAGGCGGCATTCTTGGCAAAAAGATCGAGGCGGTTGTGGTCGATCCGGCGTCGAACTGGCCCTTGTTCGCTGAGAAGGCACGCCAGCTGATCACGCAGGACAAGGTTGCCGCCGTGTTCGGCTGCTGGACCTCAGTCTCGCGAAAGTCGGTACTGCCGGTCTTCAAGGAGCTCAATAACCTGCTGTTCTACCCGGTGCAGTACGAAGGTGAAGAGCTCGAGAAGAACGTGTTCTACACCGGCGCCGCGCCCAACCAGCAGGCCATTCCGGCAACTGAATACCTGATCAGCAAAGCCGGCGGCGGCGCCAAGCGCTTCGTGCTGCTGGGCACCGATTACGTCTACCCGCGTACCACCAACAAGATCCTGCGCGCCTTCCTGACGAGCAAGGGCGTGAAAGAGTCCGACATCGACGAGAAGTACACGCCTTTCGGGCACAGCGACTATCAGACCATCGTTGGCGACATCAAGAAATTCGCCGCCGGTGGCAAGACCTGCGTGATCTCGACGATCAACGGTGACTCGAACGTGCCGTTCTACAAGGAACTGGGCAATCAGGGCCTCAAAGCCAAGGATGTGCCGGTTGTCGCGTTCTCGGTGGGCGAAGAAGAACTGCGCGGCGTCGACACCAAGCCGCTGTTGGGCCACCTGGCTGCCTGGAATTACTTCATGTCGGTGAAGAACCCGGAGAACGAAGCCTTCATCCAGAAGTATCGCGCGTACGCCAAGGCAAAAAATCTGCCGAACGCCGACAAGGTCGTCACCAACGATCCGATGGAAGCCACCTACGTCGGCATCCACCTGTGGAAGCAGGCAGTCGAGAAAGCCAAGACCACCGATGTCGACAAGGTCATCGAGGCCATGAGCGGCCAGAAATTCAAGGCCCCCTGCGGATTCGAACTCACCATGGACAAGACCAATCACCACCTGCACAAGCCGGTCATGATCGGTGAAATCCGTGGCGACGGTCAGTTCAATGTCGTCTGGAAAACCAAGGGCCCGGTGCGTGCCCAGCCGTGGAGCCCGTTCATCACCGGCAACGAAAGCAAGCAGAATATCTGACCGGTCCGCAGAGCAGTCTTTTAGATCATCAGCAGTTGTGTTCAGGGCCGGGTCTGGTGCCTGGCCTTTTTTTGAACTCGGAACAGACGATGTATGCACCAATGACTATTGCCGCGGGCAGTCCTGCCCTGGGCGGCAGCAGCAGCGCGCGCGGACACCGCGAAGAGGAGCATCGCCTGGGGCAGCGGCTGCGGTTGTTTTCACGGCTCGTTCAGGTCGCGCTGATCGCGACGGCATTGTGGCTGGCGGCCGCTCAGGACGCCCGGGCAATGCCCTCCAGGATGATCGAGGCACTCGCCGGCGATGATGCCGAGGCGCGCACCGCTGCCCTGTCGGCGCTGGTTGCCACCGGCGACCCGCTGGTTGCGCGGGTGATCGGGGGTCTCGGCGATGGCCGCCTGTATTTTGAAGGCGGCGTGGCGGTGCTCGTCGAGGGCGGCACGGCCATCGTGCTCGACACCGGGGCATCGGTCGCGGTGCCCAAGGGCGAAGCGATCATTGCCAACAACCGGCTGCGCGCCGAGGTCGATGCGGCTCTGGCCGGCCTGAAGCTTTCTGATACTGATCCGAAGGTTCGCCTGACGGCGGCCAAGGCGCTGGCCGAATCGGCCGAAGCCGCTCAGCGCGAGGTTCTGAGCAAAGCGATCAAGAAGGGCGTCGACCCTGCAATGCTGCCTTTCATCAAGGTGGCTCTGGCGCGCATCGACCTTGCCGACGACGACGCAGGCAAGCGAATCCAGGCTGTGCGCGCCTTCGCCGGCAGCGACGATCCACAGGTCAAGAGCCTGCTGGCCGAGCGGCGCAAGGAGGAAGGCGACGCTAAGGTGAAACAGGCGATCGAGGAAACGCTGGCCGCCATCGACGCCAAGATGTCGCGCTCGGAATGGGTAGGCCGCGTGCTGACCGGCATTTCATTAGGCAGCGTGCTGCTGCTGGCCGCGCTCGGCCTGGCCATCACCTACGGGGTGATGGGCGTGATCAACATGGCGCACGGTGAACTGCTGATGGTGGGCGCTTATGCGACCTATTTCACGCAAGGGTTCTTTCGCGCGTATCTGCCGCAGTGGATCGACTGGTACGTGATCGCTGCGGTGCCGATGGCCTTCCTGGCCGCCGCGCTGGTCGGTCTGGTGATCGAGCGCACGGTGATTCGATTCCTGTATGGGCGCACACTGGAGACGCTGCTGGCAACGTTCGGTGTCTCGCTGCTGCTCTCGCAGGCGGCCCGCACATTGTTCGGTGCGCAAAACGTCGAACTGTCGAATCCGTCGTGGATGTCGGGCGGACTGGAGATCAGTTCGACCCTGGTGCTGCCCTGGAACCGCATCGTGATCGTGATCTTCGCGGTGGCGGTGCTGGCGGTGGTTGCGCTGCTGCTGCTGCGCACGAACCTTGGGCTCCATGTGCGCGCGGTGACTCAGAACCGGCGGATGGCATCGTGCATCGGGGTGCCGACCGGGCGTACCGACGCGATGGCATTCGGGCTGGGCTCGGGCATTGCGGGCCTCGGCGGTGTCGCCCTCTCGCAGTTCAGCAATGTCGGCCCCGACATGGGGCAGTCGTACATCGTCGACAGTTTCATGGTCGTGGTGCTGGGTGGTGTCGGCCAGCTTGCCGGCACAGTGATCGCCTCGTTCGGGCTCGGCGTGGTGAGCAAATTTCTCGAGGGCTGGACTGGCGCGGTGATCGCCAAGATCCTGGTGCTCGTGTTCATCATCATTTTCATCCAGCGTCGCCCGCAAGGGATGTTCGCGCTCAAGGGAAGGCAGGCCGACGCATGATGCCCTGGTCTCGTCCCGTCCTGTCGCGGCCCGAGTGGGCGACGGCGCTGGTCATATTCGCGCTGATCGGCGTGCTCGTGCCGCTGGCTCACATCCTGCTGCCCGAGACCAGCACGCTGCGGCCCAGCACCTATGCGGTGACCCTGGTGGGCAAGATTCTCTGCTTCGCCACGGTAGCGGTCGCGATGGACCTCATCTGGGGCTTCGCCGGCATCCTGTCGCTGGGTCATGGATTGTTCTTTGCCCTCGGCGGCTACGCCTGGGGCATGTACCTGATGCGCCAGATCGGTCGCGACGGCAGCTACGGCGCCGATCTGCCAGATTTCATGGTGTTCCTCGATTGGAAGCAACTGCCCTGGTACTGGCAGGGATCGGACCAGTGGTGGTGGGCCATGCTGATGGTGCTGCTGGTGCCGGGGCTGCTCGCACTGGTGTTCGGCTGGTTCGCGTTTCGCTCGCGCATCAAAGGGGTCTACCTGTCGATCGTCACCCAGGCGCTCACCTACGCGGCGATGCTGCTGTTCTTTCGCAATGAGACCGGGTTTGGCGGCAACAATGGCTTCACCGACTTCAAACGCATTTTCGGTGTGTCGATCACGTCGCCGGGCACCCGTGCCGCACTGCTGGCGGCCTCGGCACTGTGCCTGCTGTTCGCCTTTCTGCTCTGCCGTTACCTGGTGCGCTCCAAGTTTGGCCGGGTGCTGGAGGCGATCCGTGATGCCGAGGCGCGTGTGATGTTCCTTGGCTACGACCCCTTGCCCTACAAGCTCACCGCCTGGGTGATCTCGGCCTTGTTGTGCGCGGTGGCCGGCGCCCTGTATGTGCCGCAGGTCGGCATCATCAACCCGAGCGAAATGAGTCCGGCCAATTCGATCGAGATCGCGGTCTGGGTCGCGGTGGGCGGGCG
>JAYVOV010000542.1:0-4063 GCA_043757735.1 Burkholderiaceae bacterium | reverse complement strand
CTTCCGAACAGGTAGCCCAATGCATCCGCGAGAGCGGCATCGGTTTCATGTTTGCGCCCAACCACCATCCGGCAATGAAAAATGTCGCGCCCATCCGTCGCGAACTGGGCGTGCGCACCATCTTCAATATTCTCGGTCCGCTCACCAATCCGGCCGGGGCGCCCAACCTGCTGATGGGCGTTTTTCATCCCGATCTGGTCGGCATACAGGTGCGGGTGTTGCAGCGTCTGGGCGCCCGCAACGCGCTGGTCGTCTGGGGCAAAGATGGGATGGATGAAATCTCGCTGGGCGCGGCCACACTGGTGGGCGAACTGCGCGACGGCAAGGTGCGCGAGTATGAAATCCATCCGGAAGACTTCGGCATGCCCATGGTGTCGAATCGCGGCCTGAAAGTGGCCGACGCAACCGAATCGCGGGCGATGATGCTCGAAGCCTTGGGCAACGTTCCAGGCACCCCGCGCGAGATTGTCATTCTCAACAGCGCAGCGGCTTTGTACGCGGCAGATCTCGCACCCACTATCCAGGCCGGCATCGAGCTGGCCCGAGCCACCATCGCGTCCGGCGCGGCACGCGCCAGGCTCGATGCGTTTGTCGCGGCCACTCAGCGGCTCGGCGCCGAGCCGCCGCGCGCACTCTGAACTGAGTTGAATTCAAGGACCGACCATGTCCGACATTCTCGAGCAGATTCTGGCCGTCAAGCGCGATGAAGTCGCGCTGGCCCGTTCGCTGCTGCCCGATGCGCAGCTGCAGCGCGAGGTCGCAGCCCTGGCGGCAGGCAACGACGCCGCCCTGCGGCCACGCGGTTTCGCAGCGGCCCTTCGCGCCCGCATCGCGCAAGGTCGCCCGGCGGTGATCGCAGAGATCAAGAAGGCCAGTCCCAGCAAAGGCGTGATCAGGGCTGATTTCGATCCGCCCGCCATCGCCGCCAGCTACCAGCGGGGTGGTGCGACCTGCCTGTCGGTGCTGACCGACGTCGGGTTCTTTCAAGGCTCGCCCGAGCACCTGCGCGCGGCCCGCGCGGCCTGCAATCTGCCGGCCCTGCGCAAAGATTTCCTGATTGATGCGTATCAGGTGTTCGAGGCGCGCCTGTGGGGCGCCGATTGCATCCTGCTGATCGTCGCCGCGCTGACAGATTCGCAGATGGCCGAGATGGAGGCCTGTGCGCACGCCCTGGGAATGGATGTGTTGGTGGAGGTCCACAACTCGGCCGAACTCGATCGCGCGCTGCGCCTCAAAACACCGTTGCTGGGCATCAACAATCGCAACCTGCGCAGCTTCGAGGTGTCGTTGCGCAATACCTTCGACCTGCTCGATCGGATCCCCAGTGATCGATTGGTCGTGACAGAGAGCGGCATCGTGGCCCGCGACGACGTCGCACAGATGCAGGCGCATGGCGTGCACGCTTTCCTGGTCGGTGAAGCCTTCATGCGGGCGCCTGAGCCTGGCGACGCGCTGGCAGCATTGTTCGCGTGAGCGCTCAGCTGAGATCCGCTGAGATCCGCTGAGATCAGCTCAGCTGCGCGCTTCCCAGTACGCCAGCAGGCTGGAGAGCGCCGGGCGTGCCTGGGCTGGGGCACGAAGCAGTCGCGCCGCCTGCGGGTCGCCAGTGAATATCGAGTGCCAGAACGCCAGCGTGAGCGCGCGTGTCTCGGTCTTGATGGCCTCGCTGACCTCGTCGCGTGTCCAGTCGTTGAACATCGAGTGCCGGCCGCCTTCGAATATGCCGAGGTAGCGTGGCCCCGCCGCCATTGAATCGTAGGGAACCCGACGCTCCTCCGGCATCGTCGACATCCCGGGGATCGGGGTGGTGTCCTGGGTGCCCGTGAGGTGCAGGCTGGGCACCGCGATGCCTGAATAGGCGAAGGCCGGGTCCTGACTCGAAGGCAGCGATGGCGCCGACATCACGACCGCCGCCCGGATCCTGGGGTCGACGAAGTTGGCGATCCGGCCGTCGGCGTTGCGATAGCGGGCACCGCACGCCAGCAAAGCGGTATTGGCGCCGTAAGAGTGGCCCGCCACCCCGATGCAGCGAGCGTCAAGCCGTTCGGCCCATTCAGGCTGCCCGAACAGCCGATCGATCACGAAGCTGACATCGCGCACGCGGGCGATCGCGTTTTCGGGCGTGGCCGCCGCCAGCAGCGAGCCGATCACCGCAAGGCCCCCTGCGCCCCAGATCGCTCGGTCGCTGCCCGCATGCTGGGGATGCAGTGTCGCCAGGCCGTGGGACGCCCAATACCGGCCAAGATGGCTGTAGCTGCTGCGCGAGCCACCCAGCCCATGAGAAAAGACGACAATCGGCGCCGGGCTGGCCCGTTTCGGCATGAACAGACGCACAGGCACGGTTCGCCCGCGCAGATTGTCATGCCACTCGAAGTCCAGTAGCTCGACAGCGTTGCCGCCTGCGCTCGGGTCGGTCAGCGCGACTGGTGGCCGGGACCCGGCTTCGTTCGCACGACGCGCGCGGTCCGCCAGGCTCGTGCCCGAACTGCTGCATCCCGCCAGCCAGCTTGCGCCAACCGCAGCGGCGCCGCCGAGCAGGCGGCGGCGCACTGTGGCGCTGGCGCCCCGCCGCGATTCCCCAGCGCTCACAAGCGATTCCCCAGCGCTCACAAGCGATTCCCCCGCGCCCATAAGCGATTCCTCGCCGCCTCGGCGCGATTCTGTTGCGATTTCAATCATCGTGTCCCAACCATTTCCGGCGATAAAGTTTGGCTTCGTCGAATGCCCCATCCGCGAGGCTCAGGCTGGCTTCGGTCGCGGCGCCGCTCTGCAGCCTGACATCGACGCTGATCAGTTCATCGCGCCGAAACGCGTGAACCGTCACCCGCTCGCCCGCCTTGCGACGTGACAGCTGGGTCTTCAGTGAACGCTCGTCGACGCGCAGGCCGTCGAGCGCAATCAGCACATCGCCTGCCGACAGACCCGCGCCCATTGCCGCCTGCCCTGACAGCGCGCTGCTGATGGTGAGGTCGCCCTGGCGCGAGCTGAGCCGTATGCCCAGCGACGGCGCGTCGTCCTCCGCAGCCTTGAGCGACAGGTCGACCCCGACCGTCCTCAATTGTTCTGCGAGCGGCAGTTCGCCCGTCCCGTCTACCCATTGCGCCAGCAGCTCGCCCACATCCACACCTGTTGCTTCCAGCACCAGCGGTGCGAATGCGTCCTCTGCCAGTCCTTGACCGTCGCGATCGAAATCGCGGCCGAAGCGCCGCCACAGCAGCCGCAGCACATCGTCGAGCGAGCGCCTGCCAGCGCTGGCCGAGCGGATTTCCAGATCGAGGCACAAGGCAATGAGCGCGCCTTTGGCGTAGTAGCTGACAATCGCGTTCGGTGAATTCTCGTCCTGACGGTAATATTTGATCCAGGCATCGAAGCTGGATTCGGCGACGCTCTGATTCAGCCTGCCGGGCCCGCGCTGAACCTGCGACACCGTGCCGGCCAGAGCCTTCAGGTAATCGGCGACACCGATCACCCCCGCGCGCACCAGCATGAGGTCGTCGTAGTAGGAAGTGAAGCCCTCGAAGATCCAGAGCTGGCGGGTATAGCTCTCGCGATCGAGGTCGTAGCGCGCGAATGCGGCCGGTTTGATGCGCTTGACCAGCCAGCTGTGGAAGTACTCGTGACTGGCGAGCCCCAGGAACGTTCGATAACCCTCAGGTACGCCTTTCATGCCGGCGTGAGGCAGATCGTTGCGCGTGCAGATCAGTGCGGTGCTCGCCCGATGCTCGAGGCCGCCGTAACCGTCGCTGATCGCCATCGTCATGAACAGATAACGCTCGAATGGCGCCTTGCCGCTGCGCGGTTCGAACAGCCTGACCTGGGCTTCGCAGACGGCTGCAAGGTCTTTCTTCAGGCGCTCGAAGTCAGTGTCGTGGCGCCCGGTGATCACGATGTCGTGAGGAACCCCGGCGGCGATAAAACGAGCCCGGTCAAAGCGGCCCATCTCAATCGGATGATCAGCCAGTTCATCGTAGCTCGCCGCACGATAGTCACCGAAACCCCATGGCCGTGCGCCGGCGCGTGGCAGCGTCGTGGCCACCCGCCATGGCGACTCGCCGGGCCGTTT
>JAYVOV010000541.1:0-4071 GCA_043757735.1 Burkholderiaceae bacterium | reverse complement strand
TTTCCGTCTTCTTCAGACTCTGCTTTCTGGGGTGTGCGTGGCCGATGGGGCCACCCTGCGCGGCCCAGTCGGGGAGCTGCGATGGCGCGATCTGGACCGCGTAAGTGCCCGTTTCGTGGGCTGTTTTTCGTTCCCGATCATCGCAATCGTGAGCGTCAGCGCTATTGCGCGGGCGCCGACTGCGCTATTGCGCGGGCGCCGACTGCGCCCGCGCGAGCAAGCCGGCCAGCCAAGCCGCTTGGCTCGCCCAACCCGGGAACCGGGCCTACTTCAGTGACCCCTCGCCTGTCGCTCGCGTGCCGGCCTGGCGTGCAGCACATCCCGGCTATGGCGTCGTATGGTCTTCAACCTGCTCATCACCAACGTCGACGACCCTCTGCAGAACCTTGGCTTTTTATACGAAGGCAATGGGCAGTGGCGGCTGGCACCGGCATTCGACCTCAACCCGTTTCCTGATAAGGACCGGGAGTCCAAGACCTGGTTGTCCCCCGAGACCGGTCCCATTGATTCCCTGCACATGTTGCTGGCCCAGGCCAACTACGTCGCTCTGGGCGCGCCGGGCGCAGCGCTCAAAATCGTGAGCGAGGTGATGACGGCCGTCTGCAACTGGCGGGCAGTCGCGACAGCGCCTGAGGTCGGGCTGGGACGCGACGAAATGGAAGACTTCGCGCCCGCGTTCGAACACGAGGCAACCGCCGCGGCACGTACCGCGCTGGGAGGCTGATGCCCGCATCAGCGGCCTGCGGTGATGACTGGTCATTGAGCGCCGGATGCGCCGGATGCGCCGCACGCGCCACGCCCAACCCACCCGAATGTCTCTTTGTCATCTTCAAATCACCTTCGCCCATCGAGTCCACGCTCGGGTACGATCAGGCGAACCATTCGTTTGGGAAGATACTGATTTTAGACAGATTCGATCGCACCAAAAACCAGGAGACCCGACAAGATGTCCCAGAAGAAAAGCACTGGCATATGGAACTACGCAGACATCTTCGACGCATTGGCGCAGATCGTGCCGCCCGAGCAGCCGGCCCTGGTGCAGAGCGGCCGGGTGACCACCTGGGGGCAGCTCATTGCCCGGACCAACAACCTCGCCAGCGCCCTGATCGCCGACGGCGCCCGGCCAGATGAAAAACTCGCCTTGTATGTGCGCAATCATCCCGCCTACCTCGAGGGCGTGATCGCCGGCTTCAAGGCTCGGCAGGTGCATGTCAACGTCAACTATCGCTACGCGGCCGATGAAGTGCGCTACATCCTGGACAATTCAGACGCCGTCACCGTTGTCTTCGGCCGGGAGTTTTCGCCGATCATCTGCCTGATTCAGCCACAACTGCCCGGCGTGCGCCGGTGGCTGCTGATCGAGGACGGCTCGCGCGAGCCGGCGCCCGACTTCGCTGATTCGTTCGACGCACTCTGCGAATCCGGCACCGGCCAGCGTCTGGACAACACACGCTCACCCGACGATCTCTTTTTCATCTACACCGGCGGCACCACCGGCATGCCCAAAGGGGTGATGTGGCGCCAGGACGCGCTGCGCCGCGCGCTGATCAATCCGGCGCTGGTCGAGCGGGTGCCGGTCGACCTCGACGACCACCTCTCTATCGTCCGCGAGACGGGCCGCGGCCCGATCAACCTGCCGGCCTGTCCGCTGATGCACGGCACCGGTCTGCTGACTGCCCTCTCCGCCCTGACCTCGGGTGGTACCGTGGTCTTGCTGCAATCCGCTCACTTCGACGCCCACGAACTGTGGGCCGCGGTCGCCCAGCACCGGGTCGAGCAGATCGTGATCGTCGGCGACGCTTTCGCCAAGCCGATGGCGCGCGCGCTCGAAGAGGTCAAGGGCCGCCACGATCTCTCCTGCGTGCTCGCAATCGTCTCGTCGGGAACCATGTGGAGCACGGAGGTCAAGCAGGCGATGCTCGCGCATCTGCCGCAGGCGAAGCTGCTGGATTCTTTCGGCGCGTCAGAGGCAGTCGGTTTCGGGCTGTCGGTGATGACCGCAGACGGTCTTGTGCAGACCGCCAGATTTCAGATCGGCGAAGACGTGAAGGTGTTCACGGACGACGGTCGCGAGGTCGCACGCGGCACCGGCGAAGTCGGCCTGATTGCCCGCGCCGGCGACATACCGGAAGGCTATTACAAGGATGCGGCCAAGACCGACGCCACCTTCAGACACATCGATTCTGTCCGGTACGCCATCCCGGGTGATTTCTGCACCGTCGAGGCGGACGGCACCATCACGCTGCTTGGCCGCGGCAGCGGCTGCATCAACACCGCCGGCGAAAAAGTTTTCCCCGAAGAAATCGAGGAGGCGCTCAAGCAGCACCCTGACGTCGAAGACGCGCTGGTCATCGGCTTGCCCGACGACAAATGGGGCCAGGCGGTCACCGGCGTCGTGGAGTTGCGCAGCGGCGCGATTTTCGACGAGAACGCACTGCGCGCACATGTGCGCCAGCATCTGGCGGGCTACAAGACACCCAAGCGCCTCGTGACGGTGCCGCGCATGTTCCGCGCACCAAACGGCAAGGCCGACTACCAGCGCGCGCGCGAACACGCCGCGCAGGCTTTGCAGGCGGGAAACTGAGGCCACGGTCGCGTTGAGGCGCCCGGCGAGGCGCCCGGCTCAGCCGCCCAGCAGCACCAGCGAGTCGTGCAGCCGGTATGGCGCCATCAGCGACCGAGCGGCATCGGACAGCGGCGCGCTGCGACGGCTCTCCCGGTCGATGGCCACCATTACCGAGTCGCAGACCGCCACGCATCGGCCGGCGTCGAACAGCGCGCTGCGCACCGCCAGCGAACGCTCGCCCACATGGGCAACGCCGCAGCCGGCCTCCCACTGTGCCGGGGGCGGACCACGGCGCAGCCAGCGCAAGGCCACGTGGGCCACCATCATGCCGCCCAGTGCCCGCGGCTGACCGCCGAATACCTGATGCAGGAACTCGACCCGCACCTGCTCGGCACAGCGCGCAAGACAGGTGTCGCTGGCCATGCGCCGGGCATCGCTGTCGCCGAAGCGCAGCGCCAGGGTAGTGCGCCAGGAAAAGTGCGCCAGATCCGGCAAAGCGACGGGCGCTGCCGGCGAGCGATTGGGCGAGGTCGATGGTTCCGGCGGGAGACTGGCGATCGCATCCGTCGTGCCGGCGCCCGGAACCCCGGCGGCTCGCAGCGCGGTCAACGCAGGCTCGCCGAGCCCGCCTGCCTGCCCGTCGGTCCAGCCCGCCAGTGTGGCGCCGTGCAGGCCGACACATCGGTCGTGCTGAAATAACGCAGTGCCCACGCGCAGTCCACACGCATCGACGCCAAGCACGCGTGCGCCCCAGGTCAGCGGCGCCGGGTAATGCGCTTCCGCCAGGAAGTCGGTGGTGTTGTCCACGCAGGCAAGCACCGGCAGGCCTGTGCGCCAGGCGTCGGCGCCAAACACGCCGCGCAGCGCCTGCTGCACAGCTTCGCCGTGCATCGAAATCAGCGCGGTGTTGTTCAGGTGCTGCCAGATATCGACATCGGTGTAGCGCGGCAGCAGTTCGCCGCGCAGCGGATACGACGCGGCTTCGCGCCGCCAAGCGTCGTGCTTCACGGGCGGTCGGGCCCGCGCGCGGCCGACCTCGGGATTGAACCGGGCATGGGGAATCCTTGATTGAGCGAGCGGATTATTGCGCAGGGCTGCGCAGGCGACAACGAAACCCCGACGCAAGGCGTCAGAGGATCCGGTTTGGGTGGTTGTGCTGCGGATCTCGCTGCTCGAGATGGCGACTGATGTCTGGCGTGGCGTGCAGGTGCCCTTGAGCATTGGGCTGGACAAACTGCACGCGGTAATCCAGGCGAGCGTGGGCTGGACCGACAGCCATCTGCACGAGATCATCATCAACGGGCGCCGTTACGGGGTGAACGATCCCGGTGGATTTTTTCCGGACGAAGTCATCGACGAAACCAGCGTCACGCTTGGAGAAGCGCTCGATACCCCAGCACGCACCTTCGACTACATCTTCGACTACATCTACGACTACATCTACGACTACGACTACGACTACATCTACATCTACAACTCCGGCGACGACTCCGGCGACGCCTGGC
>JAYVOV010000540.1:0-4072 GCA_043757735.1 Burkholderiaceae bacterium | reverse complement strand
CCAGGCTTCGCTCAGCAGGCTGTAGCCCGGGTGAATCATCGACACCGCCGGCGGTTGCCCCGGCCAGTCCGCGAGCGCGGGATTGGCACGCGGCGCGTCGTCTTCGATCCGATAGATATGGAGCTCGACCTCCAGGCCGCACTGCATGCCGTAGCCCGCGCCGGCAGCGAGCGTCTTGACGTGCGTCACACCATGGAGATCGCACCACGCGAATCGAACGAGATCGAGATCGAGTGTGGCCAGCTGTTCGCGAAAGCGCGCCAGCGCCTGCTCACGCGCGGCATTCTGAAGGCCGCAGCGCTGAGCGAACGTCATCATGCTTCGACCGGCCGCGTGATCGAGCCCGCGCGCCAGGGCGCGGCGTCGCGCTTGGCGCGCACGGCATCCTGCCACCATTGCGGCCAGGCGCCGGCGGGCGCGATGCCATCGACGGTATCGGGACCGGTCATTGACGCAGCCAGCGCCGGGTCGGCGAAACCGGGCGCCGCGCCGCCGGCCTGCACGGTCTCGATCGCATTGATCAGCAGACGCCGATTGGCGATGATGACCTTGTCGCTGCTGCCCAGATGCTCGCGGGTGCGGTCCTGGATCGCGCCCATGCTCTCGACCGCCCACTGGTCGTGCACATTGATGTCTTCTTCGCCCATGCCCAGATACGTCTGCGTGCGCTGCTCCTGCACATCGAACCCCCAGTCGTTGTGACGCCCGGCCTTGGGCAGGTAGTCAGGCAGGCTGACGAACCGCAGCCGCTGCTGACGCATGGTTTCTTTGTCGAGCGGCTGGTCGAAGCTGGTGAAAAACGCGTACCAATAGGTGTGGGTGTCATCGACCGGCACATGCATCTGGGTGATCGTGATGGTCTCCGACAACGGAATCACGAAGGTGTGCGGAAAGATGGCGTTGGTCACCCGCACATGGGTGAGCCGTTCATTCATTGGTCTTAACGCGGCGAGTCGGAGCCCGAACGGGGTCGGCTCACAGCTGATCTCCGGCTGCACGAGTTCGCGCATGATGCGGGTCATGGGCCAGCGCTCGCCATCGACCTCGCCGGCGCTGGCGCCCCTGAACTGTTTGCCGTAACTGTCGTCGAAGCCCGCGTCATTGAAGAATCGATGCAGGAACGAGGGATGCGCCGGATCGATCCCCACTTCGAAACACTGCAGCCAGTTGGCGCTCCACAAGCCTTTGAAGGCGAAGCTGTGGCTGGCCGGCGCGACGAAACAATCGAAGGCCGGGAACGGCGGTGGCACGCTTCCCGCCACGCCCATCCAGGCGAACAGCACACCACTTTTTTCGAGCACCGGATAACAGCGCTGGCGCACGCGATCGCACATCCGGCTGCCGGTGGGCTCGGCCGGCGTCTCGAGACAGCGGCCATCGGCGGCGAACAGCCAGCCGTGAAACGGGCAGCGCAAGCCGTCAGGCTCGAGCCGCCCGAATGACAGGTCTGCACCGCGATGCGGGCAAGCCCGATCGAGCAGCCCCCAGGCGCCGTCTTCACTGCGAAACAGCACCAAATCCTGGCCAAGCAGACGCACCGCCTTTACCGGCCGGGTGGCCATGCGGGGGTCGAGCGCGGGATTGAACTCGTCGACCAGCGCTACCGGCTGCCAATAGGCGCGCATCAAGGCGCCGCAAGGAGTGCCCGGACCGATGCGGGTGATCAGCTGATTCTGTTCGGCTCTCATGACGGCGATTTCCTGGGATGGTTCGGTTCAGCAGTGAAGAGAATGCCACCTTCGCCAAGCCATGCGCAATCCTTTGCCCAGGCGCGGCACGGTCAGCGCGTGCGCAAGCGCTGAGTTAACCTCTGGTGATCGCTTCAAAAAGATTCGCCATCATGAAGAAGCCAAAAGCATGGGTCCTTGGCGTGGGCGCCGAAGTGGGCCAGGGCGCCCGCAGTTGGCTCGACACACTGGCTGCTTGCGCCGGGGGGTCCGCGGAGCGCTGCACTCGGGTTCCACGCAACCAGCACCCTCGGAACCGTCGGCGCAACGGCTGCCTGCGCGCCAACTTCGGCACCGATGGCAAGCCCCTGCATGTCGGCTTCGCGGCGGCGGCGGCAGTTCGTGCCGCCCTGCTGGCGCAGGCAGGCGCTCAGGCCAGTGACGATGTCTGGGGCGAGAAGGGGTTCTACCTGGCCTTCGACGGCGGGCTCGCGGCCCCGGCGCTGCTGTGGTCGCCAGACACACCGTGGGCGATTGAAGCGCCCGGCTTCGAACACAAACGGTTCCCGAGCTGCTACATGACGCATCGCCTGATTGCCGGCGTCCTCCAGATTCGTGAACGTCTGCCGGCTGCCGCGCGCGGTCAACCCGTGAACATCGATATCGAATTCCCGAAGGACGGTCTTGCGCCCCTCAAGTACCCGATACCCGCGAACGGACGCGCGATGGCGAAACACTCGACACCGCGCCGATTCAGGTCACGATCAGCGGCGCAGACTGGCGCGATTCGCTGCGGGTCGATTGGGCGCCGGGCTCTCTCGCCGATCCCATGTCGCGCGAACAATTGCTCGCCACGGTGGCTTGCCTGTCGGAGAAGCGGCTGCAGCTCGCCTGCTCGATGCCTCATTCGAAACCGACGCGGGCGCATTGCTGCAACCGCTGGGCGATACCTTGATGGCCGGCATCCGGGCGGCATTGATTGTCGGCGTCGATCCATTGTCCAAACGGGTCCAGATCGGCTAGCCCGACAGGCGCGCACAAAGCATCAGGCGAAAGTATCGGCGATCAACAAACCGAATCACTTGTTCATCTCGTCGAAATTATTCTTGGTTGCGATGCCTGCCGCACCCGAGGCGGGTTGTGCGGCAGCGTATTCGAAGACCTTCATCTGCCGGCTGCCCGGATCGGATTGAGCACCGTTCCCTGAAAATCGCCCAACGCCGTCGACACCGTGCGGGTCGAGGGATCGACACCGGGCACCCTTCACGACCAGTGGCCGCCCATCGGGTATAAAATCTCTCACGCCGTGAAGCTGTTGCCACGTCAACGCTTTGACTGGAGCTATGTGACCGCTTTGCACCGTACCCCACGGATCTCCACACTGTTATCGTTCGCCCTTCTCGTGGCATGCACGGGCAGTGGCACACCGAAGCATCCGTCCTCGATTGGTGGCGCTGCCACCGAAGGCACTGACTCGATGTCCAGCATGAAATCGGCTGCGTCCACGCCACGTGTGGCTTGGGAAGGCGGACCGGCGCTGACGTCTTCCGAGCCGGAACTCGTGGCGTGGTTCAACGCCCAGACGCACAACGGCGAACCACGGATGACCCGTGTGCCGATGGTGTTGACGAAGGGCCTCACCGGCTGGAGCACCAACGGAGCCACGATCGGCGCGACGCGCGTCCACCTCAACGACGCGGCGCTCGGCATTGGCATTGCGATGCGTGCGAACGCATGCACCGAGGCCACCTGTGCGTTTCTTGTGCAGGGCTGGTGGCGTGGCGCGGTCGACGGCACGTTCGAGTACGAGATTCGCCGCGCACCCGCGACGCCGATGACAGCCGCCGAGTTTGCAGCGATCACACACCTGGAGGTTCAGCGTGGACCTTGACCCGAGCACGCCAGCACAGACGGGGCCATGCGCTGGTTGACGGCACCCTCAGAATCCTGTGGTACGTCGCACGACGCAGTTGGGTCTCAATAGGCCCCGACCTGCGACCGCGCAGCGGTGCGTCGGCGTTGCTGCTCTTCCTCTTCCTGATATTCATTTCAGACAGCGTGGTGGCGCGATGAGCGAGTACGAACTGCAGCAGTGGGCAGGGCTGGCAGCCGGGGGCGTCGTGCTGCTGGGCGTCGTCGTGTCCATGGTGCGGTGGAGTCGAAGGATCGACGCCATCTTCCCGGATGCGGCCAAGAAGTACGGGCTCGCTGCCGCACGGCGAGGTGTCGGCAGCTACTTCACGGGCAGGGGCGAGCACCTGTCGCTGCAGGGTGAGACGCAGGGCGTAAGGCTCGATGTGCTGGCGCGCCGTGAGTCGAGAGGGCGATACCGCACTCGCAGCACCACCGTAACGGCTGCAATCCACGTGCCGGTAACGGCGTGCACGATCACGGTGAGCCGAGCG
>JAYVOV010000539.1:0-4074 GCA_043757735.1 Burkholderiaceae bacterium | reverse complement strand
GACCATAGACACCCAAGAGGATGGCGAGTGTGCCTGCCGCCACCGTCACGGCCGAACGGATATTGCTTGAGCGCGCGAACATGGTCAGGTTTACTTTCTAGCGGATTGAATCGGCTTTTGCACGACTAAGGGCAGACCGTCGGGCGACTGCGGCAGCACGGGCAGGACGACACTGGTGGGTCGGCCTGTCAATGTCTTCATGAATGCGACGAGTTCGTCCATTTCAGCGGCACTGAGCTTCAAGGGGCGGACATCCTGAGATAAGTTGCTCTTGTCGTCGCCTCCGCGGTTGTAGTGTTCCACGACTTCCATCAGCGTGCTGGCGGAGCCGTCGTGGAAATAGGGACCGGTCAGTGCGATATCGCGCAGCGTTGGCGTCTTGAAGGCGCCCTTCATCGAAGCAACCGCGCGGATCTTGAACCGGCCTTCATCGGCTTTGCCGTCGGCGTGTTTGATGCCGATGTTGTGATACCCGTTGTCGGTCATGTTCGGACCCGAGTGGCATTTGGCGCAGTTGCCGCGCTCAGGATCGTTGAAGACCTGGTAGCCGCGCCATTCCTGCTGGGTCAACGCGCTGCGCTCGCCCGCGACCCAACTGTCGAAGCGTGAGTCGTTCGAGACGACGGTGCGCTGGAAGACTGCGAGGGCCTTGGCAATCGTGGCTTCGCTGACTTGCTCGCCCGGGAACGCCCTGCCGAACATCTCGCGATAGCCTGCGATCGAAGCCAGCATGTTCACGGCCGCAACCAGATCGGTCCGCATTTCCTCAGCTGCCCTCATCGGTCCGAGCGCCTGATCCTCCAGGGACTTCTTTCGTCCGTCCCACATGAACTGAGTGTTGTAGCCCACGTTGACGATCGTCGGCGTAGCACGGCCAAGCACCGTGCCGTTGATGCCGATCCCGGTCTTCAGCCCATCAGACCACCCCAGGGAAGGGTTGTGGCACGAAGCACAGGAGATGCTGCCATTCGCTGACAGGCGTGGGTCGAAAAAAAGTGCCTTGCCCAACTCAACCTTGGCCGCCGTCACTGGGTTGTCATCGGCCTGCGGCATGGCGCCAAAGTGCCACATTTTGTCAGCCACTGTCGGGCCAGGCGGCAATGCATCCTTGGCGGCCGGCGATGCGGCAAACACGGCTGCCGCTGCCACGACACAGGCGGCCATCCGAGCGGCGCTGCCGCTGCGAAGGAGGAAGTGGTCAATAGTGTGCGGTTGACGGTGCTTCAAAGGCATTGCTGTTCTCGCTTTTTCGCGCAAGGGTTGGTCGATTCCCCTTGTCGACACCAACCAGGCAAGGGTGCCTCGTCGACTGGATGGGGTTGGCTCAGTGGTCGGGATGATGAGCCTGGCACAGCAGGGTTATCGGCCAAAAAGTCGTGGACTTGAGGCGCAGTTCAAAGAATCGCGGGAGGGCGCTGGCGCTGGCTGCCGGCCTGCGCGGTAATGCGGAATATTTCCGCCTTTCGCCTTTATTTCGCTGACGACCGGTCGCACTGCTGCCGATAATGACCGTTAGGATGCAGGGGCGCTGCCGTGCCCTTGGTATTCGGCAAGTCAACAGGAATGCAACGATGGGAGCGAAGACTCTGTCAGTTGAATCGAAAGTAGAGAGCAAACCGAAGGCGCTGCCGCAGGGTGGCTTCTTCGCGCATCACGGCATTTGGGCTCTAGGGGTACGTCTCTTCCGAAAACTGAACTTCCGGGCCAAGGCAGCGCTGATCTCGGTTCTATTTCTGATCCCGATCGGCGTGTTGAGCGCGGTTTATCTGCGGCAAGTCGCCGGCATTCTGACTTTGAGCGAGCGAGAGCAGGTCGGCATTCAGTACGCCAAAGAATTGCTCCCGCTGATGCCGCTCTTGCAGCAGCAGCGGCTGCTTGACCTCCAGCGAGGCAGCGCCGAGACGATCAGCGATGCACGCAAGGCAATGGCGCTGCAAATCGCAGCTCAGCAAGAGCGCATTGCGGCCAGCGAAGCGCGCTCCGGCGCGCAACTGCGCACGGCCGAATTCCATTCGGTGTTGAATGCCAACATAGCCAAGGCGGCCCAAAGCGCAAGGGGCAATCCGATTGCGGTCTACAAGCGCCAGACCCAAGCCATCGATGCGGCATTCGCGCTGCTGGAGGCCGTGCTGGACGGGGCCGGACTGGCGGTAGACCCCGACCTCGACACGAAGTATCTGATCCAGGCTGGCCTTGCCCAATTGCCCAAAGTGGTCGAGACCTCGCTTGCTCTGGTTGATCTGGCGATTGCCGCGTCGCAGGGCGCCAACAAGACCATGGCGATGAATCTGATGGCACAGCAGCGCGCCTTGGGCCTGTACTTCGATGGACAGGTGCGGCAGGCCCTCGACAAAACGATCGCGCTGCATCCCGAGTTCGCCCAGACACTCGCCTATGCGACCACACAGGAAGGTATGACCAAGATTCATGAACTCACCGCGAGCATCGGTGAGGAAGATTGGAAGGTGGACGAGCCGGCGCTGATGGCGGCGCGGCTAACCATGTTGGATCGTGCCCTGACGCTGCAGGCGGCCATCGCTTCTGACATCGAATCGCTGGTGCTCGCACGAATGAACCGAATTGTCTTGGAGCGGGGTCTGTTGCTGGCGCTGCTGGCCGTCAGTCTGCTCCTGGCGACCTATATGTTTGCATCCTTTTCGCGCGTGATGCAGGGTGGCCTGGCCGAGGTCAGGCGCCATCTGCGCTCAATGACCGACGGTGACCTCACGACGCTGCCAATGCCCTGGGGGAAGGATGAAGCAGCAACCCTCATGCTCGCACTTCGGGAAATGCAAGATGCCTTGCGAGGGATCGTGCAACAAGTCCGTCAGTCGTCTGAGGACATCGTGGCGGGAAGTCAGGAAATTGCGGGCGGCGCCTCGGAATTGGCTGCGCGCAGCGACGAGTCCGCTGGCTCTTTGAAGCGGTCAGCCACAGCGATGGATCAGATCGGCTCGACCGTGCGCCAAACAGCCGAAAATGCAGTTGAGGCAACGGACATCGGGCGCCAAAGCGTCGATGCCGCTGAGCGCGGCGGCCGGGTCATCGAGCAAGTCTCTGCAACGATGCAGGGCATCAAACAGGCCTCCGGCAAGATCGGCGAGATCATCGGTGTGATCGACGGCATCGCCTTTCAAACCAACCTCCTTGCATTGAATGCCGCTATTGAAGCCGCTCGCGCTGGCGAGGCAGGCCGTGGATTTGCAGTCGTGGCTTCAGAGGTTCGCTCGCTCGCTCAACGAAGCGCTACGGCAGCTCGCGAGATCAAGAATCTGGTTCACACGAGCGTTGAGCGAATTGGCGTCGGCGCTACGGTCGTCACACAGGCCGGCGGCGTGATCGCCGAGATCGTCGACGCTTCGAAACGCGTCAATTCGTTGCTGGAAGGAATTGCACTCCGAACGCGTGACCAGGCCCATGGTGTGATTGAGGTCGGGCGATCAGTGAACGAAGTCGATGAAGCGACGCAACACAACGTGGCGCTCGTGCAGCAAACAGCGTTAGCCGCTGAGTCGCTTCAAGGCCAAGCAAAGGTGCTGGCTCAGCAGGTTGCTCGTTTCCGATTGCCAACTCACGCGGCGTAGGCAGCCAAGTCCTGAGCGCCCGGCTCGCGATGACTGGTCGACCGCGGAGATCGCTGCGAAGTGTTAGCTGCGCTCAGATCGCGTCCCAGCTGAACACGTCGCGCGTGCGCTCGGCGGGTGTCAGGCTGGACGCGAAGGCCGGCTCCAGCATCTGGGCCAGCGTGGCGGGCGTCCAGCCTTCGGCGCGGTGCAGGGTGCGGACCGGCCGCGGCTGGTTGTACAGATAAACCTCGTTGCCGCGGGCGCTGGGCGCAATGCAGTTGGAGCGCACGCCAAACCGCGCCATGTCGAGCGAGATCGATCGCGACAGCCCGACCAGGCCCATCTTCGCGGCCGAATAATTGACCTGCCCGAACGAACCGATCAACCCGGCGGTGGAGGTCATGTGCACGAGCGATCCGCCGATCTGGGCCTTGAAGTGCGGCGCTGCCGCACGGCTCATGTTGAACGCACCGTACAGATGGACGCGCAGCACGGCATCGAAATCTTC
>JAYVOV010000538.1:0-4086 GCA_043757735.1 Burkholderiaceae bacterium | reverse complement strand
CGACGCTTCGGCCGTGTCCTCGCGAACACAGCCGCACGGCTCGGGGCCAATGCGGATCGCTACTCCTTCATTGCAGTGGACTTGCACCACCGACTCCTTGCCGGTTTCGCCGGCGCACCCATTGATGGATCTCGAGATCCCGCAGGAGCCCGAGTTCGAGATGGGCGGCGGCCTGATGTGGGCCCGCAGTTCCCTGACGGCGAGCAGGCAGGCCACCAGTTGCACTGTCGCGCCGACCCATAAGGTCAGCGCGGTGCGTGGATCGCTGGCGGGCAGATGAGCCACTTGCGCGAACAAGGCGGTGCCCAGCAGCGGGCCAACGACGAATCCCATGCCAAACGCCGCGCCAACCTGACCAAAACCGCGTCCGCGTTGCTCGACCGGTGTGATGTCGGCAATGTACGCATTCGCGACCGACATCGTCGCGGCGGTGAGGCCCCCCACCAGCCGGGCGAGCAACAGCATGGGCATCGATCCGGCGAAGGCCATCAGCAAGAAATCGAAGGCCAGGCCGGTGATCGACACGAGCAGGACCGACCGCCGGCGCGCGGCGGTTCATGCTTGACGATCGATCTCGGTCCGGTAGGAGGCGTAGCCCGGCTGATCGACAGCGAGCCGCTCGAAGGTGGACTGCCAGAGATGCGCGAGCAGCGCCGGGTCGGTAGGATCAACTTTGCCTTCGGCCAGCGCCCGGGCCAGCGCTTCGTTGGCCGCGGCAAGAACCGGCGGTCGATCGGGCGGGCCAGGAAGCAGCGCCCTCAGCCGGCCCAGTTCGGCCGCGTCCTGGGCGGGCGCCAGCGCGATCTGCCGTCTGACCACATTCAGCACGTTCGCGGCCACCCGTGCGTGAAACGCCGCGGCCGGTGTTAGCTGCGGCATCGCGACCTCGGTAAGGTATCGCGCAACCAGCTCGAGCAATTCATCCGGAGTGGGTGTGTTCTGCATGTCGAGGTGTGCCGATTCAGCGCGGCGCCAGCAGGCGCAGAAGATCGATGTCGGTTTCCGACACCCGGCGCCCGATCATCGCACGCTCGACCGCGCGGCCCGGATCGGTGGCCTTGAACTGCGGGTAGGAACCCGACATGTCCAGGCACATCACGCCCCAGCGCAGGGTGCCGATGACCTCCCAGAAATGCACGCGCCGGGCGTCCACCGGCATGCCCGACTGGGCTTCATAGGCGTTGAACATGTCCTCGCGGGCGCCGAAGCCGCCCACCGGCTTGTCGATGGCGCCAAAGCGCCAGGCGGCCACGCACATCCAGCCGAGGTCTTCCATGGGATCGCCCAGGTGTGCCAGCTCCCAGTCGAGGACCGCGCGGATGCCATCCGGACCGATGATGAAATTGCCGTGCCGATAATCGCCATGAACGAGCGCGAGGCGATCAGTTGCCGGGCAGTGCTCTCGCAACCATCGAAAGGCCAGCTCGAACACCGGCAGCGCCGCACCGGTTGCCAGGTAGCGCGCACGCAGCTGATCGAGGTCTTCGAGTGGCGGGCGTCGCATCAGGGCCACGCCATCGGTGGGCACGCTGTGGACCAGGGCGGAGATCCGCCCGGCCTGCGCGGCCAGGTGGGGACGGATGGCGTCGAACGGCGCATCGCGCAATATGCGCCGGCCGAGCGTCTCGCCCTCGACCCGGCTCATGAGAAAGCCGCGGCCGATGCCATCACCGGGCTCGGCTACCGCCAGCACTTCGGGAACCGGCACACCGACTCGGCCAGCGCGCCGGATCAGTTCCGCCTCGACCTCGAGCCCGGCCGCCGTGTTGGCAACCTCGGACTCCGGCGGCAGGCGCCGCAAAATAACCGGCAGCGAACCGGCGCTGCCGCGGACCTCGAATGCCCAGGTCTGCTGGCTCGCGCCGCCGGACAATCGGGTGAGACCCTCGACCGCCTCGTAACCCGGCAGGCGACGCGCCACGAGCGCCTGCAGCGCCCGGGTCAGTGCCGCCAGCGAACCTGCAGCAGCCGCCCCGGCAGCCAGCGCTCCCGGAACAGAGGTCAAACTCAGTTGACCACCTGGGCGAGCGCGCCCTCACGATAACGGTTCACCATCACGCTGAGCGGCACTGCCTGAATCTTGCCGCCCTGCCCTGCGCAACCGAACTGCTGGTAGCGCTGCACACAGATCAGCTTGGCTGCTTCACGGGCCGGTTTGAGGTAGTCGCGCGGATCGAATTTGTCCGGATTCTGCGCGAGGTACTTGCGGATCGCGGCAGTCATCGCGAGGCGGATGTCGGTGTCGATGTTGATCTTGCGCACACCGTACTTGATGGCGTGCTGGATCTCCTCGATCGGCACGCCATAGGTTTCTTTCATTTCGCCGCCGTACTGCCGGATCTCGGCCAGCAGGTCTTGCGGCACCGAGGACGACCCGTGCATCACCAGATGGGTGTTCGGAAGCCTGGCGTTGATTTCCTTGATGCGCGAGATGGCCAGGATGTCGCCGGTGGGCTTGCGGGTGAATTTGTAGGCGCCGTGGCTGGTACCGATCGCGATCGCAAGCGCATCGACCTGTGTCCGCTTGACGAAGTCGGCGGCCTGCTCGGGATCGGTCAGCAGCTGCTCCCGGGTCATGGTGCCATCGGCGCCGTGACCGTCTTCCTTGTCGCCCTTCATGGTTTCGAGCGAACCGAGGCAGCCCAGTTCGCCCTCCACAGTCACGCCCAGCGCGTGAGCCATGTCGACCACCTTGCGGGTGACCTCGACGTTGTAGTCGTAGCTGGCAACCGTCTTGCCGTCTTCCTGCAAAGAGCCGTCCATCATCACCGACGAAAAACCAAGATCGATGGCGCCGCTGCAGATCAACGGCGACTGACCATGATCCTGGTGCATGACGATGGGCACCTTGGGATAGGACTCGACCGCGGCCTGGATCAGGTGCTTGAGGAAGTGCCCGCCGGCGTACTTGCGGGCGCCCGCCGAGGCTTGCATGATCACCGGCGCGTCGAGCTCGGCAGCGGCGGACATGATGGCCTGCACCTGCTCGAGATTATTGACGTTGAAAGCGGGGATTCCATAGCCGTTTTCGGCGGCGTGATCGAGCAGCTGGCGCATGGATACGAGAGGCATATCGGGACTCCTGAATGTGGAAACTTGGCCCAGCCGGCTGATGGGAGGCACGGTTTCGGGCGGGGCACGACCAATCGACTCGGCGAAGATTCCCAGACATGATTATGCCGCGTGCCGGGCCGCCTGACTGTGACAAATCCAGCGTCCCGTGCGGCCAAATACACCACGTTCGAGCGCGATCGAGATCGCCTGCGGTGGCCTGACAGTCGCCAATGGGCGAGAATCCAGGCACCCCGGCTGAGGCAGCAAACCCGCTGCGCGACAATTAAACCGCTCACGAAAGGATCAACCGTGTCGATCTCTCGAATTCTCCGCCTCTCAGCCCTTGCAGCCTTGATCGCCGCGGCCTCGGGTTGTGCTTCGTACCGGACGAGCTCGACCAGCGACGCTCCGGCCGCCCCTGCCGTCGCGGCGTCGCGCGGCCCGATCGTCATCAGCGAGGGTGCAATGGCGGACCGGAAATACCAGGCCCTGGGCGTAGTCGAGGTTTCGGTCAAGAAACTGACGGTGTTCCACAAGGACCCGACCAGGGAACAGGCCAACGAGGCGCTGACCGAAAAGGCTCGGGTCCTGGGGGCGGACGCGATCGTCAATACAACCTACACCTCCGGCGTCGGATTCACTACCTGGGGATACATCGACGCCCGCGGCACCGCGGTGAAGTTCACGCGGTAAGGCTCCCATTGCAAGGCCGACCGCTTGCGACGTCGCAATCCCAAGCGTCATGCAATGCCGCAATTGCCGACTAACTGGACATGATGAACAAGTCGAAAGCGTTGAAGTCAGCATTGCTTGTGGTCTCGATCGCCTGGTGTGCCGGGCTGGCCGCGCAAGGCGTCGACTGGTACCAGGCTTGGGTAGACGCCTTGCGCCAGAAAGACACCGCACGGGCGGCAATCCTGGCGCGGGACGCGGCCGGCCAGGGCGACCTGCGGGGCAAGTACGCCTATGCGATCATGCTGCGCGACGGCGTCGGCATGCCCCGCGATTCGACCGAAGCCCGGCGACTGATGG
>JAYVOV010000537.1:0-4087 GCA_043757735.1 Burkholderiaceae bacterium | reverse complement strand
CGAACGACGGGGTGTTCGCCAGGGTGAGCAGAAATCGATCGGGGACGAATCGTCCGATGGTGGCGCCGGCCGAACTGATCAGGCGCTGCGCAGCCGATGTACCGTCGAGCGCGTCGACCGCCGCGAAACTGGCATCCTCGGCATGAGCGGTGAATGAACCCGCCTCGGCGTAAGTTGCCGTGAGACTGGCCGCCGCGCCGCTGGCAACCGTAAACGGCGCGATCAGGCTCGCCGCGGACGCCCCTGAACAGGTGCTGGGCAGGGTGCAGGCATCGAACACCAGCGATGGCGAACCGTTGTACCCGCTGGTGATATTGCCCAGGGCGTTCAAGGCGTTGAACGCGATCTGGAAGGGCCGTCCAGCCGCGTGCACGGCACCACCCGCCACCGCGACATTGGCCAGGCTGCGGGTCGTGCCCGCGTTCAGCCAGTCGGCATCGGTCGCCACGGGCAGGCTGAACGAGGCCGGGCGGATCGCGAAGTTGTCGTTCGAGCAGCCGACCACCGGCGAACCGCTCGCCGGTGTGTAGGTGATGCGCACGCGGACATCGCGCCAGGCGTTGTTTTCGACCAGACCCGAAACGCTCAGCCGCCCCGCATTGAGCCGTGCGAAGGTCATGCTGCCCGAGACGGCCTGGATGACACTCCAACTGCTGCGGCAACCGGTGCTCGCGCTCAGCGCGCCGCTGCTGTCGCTGCTGTTGAGCAGTTCCAGGCTGACCGAACCGACAAAGCTCGACAACAGCGCGCTGCGCGCTGTATTTAACGCAACCAGGTCCAGCGAAAACGATTGGCCGGCCACCTTGGTCTGGATGAGACCGGTGATCAGGCCGGCGAGCGTGCTGGTGTCGAAGGCATTGAAACCGCCCGGCAGGACCATCGTCGATGGGTCGTAGAATCGGAGCGCGGTGCCATTGAGCGAACCGATGTTGGTGAAAGAGACCAGCCCGTAGTTCGAGGTGGTCAGCTCCCAGCCGATCTGAGCTTTGCCACCAGACGGGTTTGTCGAAGCGCCGTACTGATAGACGAACTCTCCCCTCTCGTCGACGATCATCTGAAGATTGAAAAAACTGCCCGCTGCATTCCTTTCGGGCACGTTGCTCCAGGTGATCACGAACTGCCGGGAGGGCGCGGTGCCGATTGCGTTGTAGGTGACCTGGCCGCCCGCCGAGGGATCGAGATCGGCGCCATAGATTCGCAGCGTGCGTTCCAATTTGTTGTCCGGGTACGGGAGGCTGTAGGTTCTCGGCGACTCGGTGCTGGTGCCGTCCCAGCACAAGTTGTTGTTAAACTGCAGCCGCCCGTTGCTCATGATGCGCGCGGTCGTGTAGTCGACTCCGCCGAACCTGAAGGTGAAGCCCAGCGCCAGCTCCGCCGTGATGTCGTCATCGATCGCACGACTGAGACCGCCGCGGCACTCGCTCGTGTTCGACCAGATAACATTGCTGTGCCCCACAGTCGGGATCCACGAAAACGGGGTCGTCGTCTGTGAATAAGTCTGCGCGAGCGCACCGGCCCACGGCAGCATCAGCAGGCTGATCAGGGTCAGCAGACAAAACCAGCCGCGTGTGGCGAAACCACGGCGTGCGACGGCGAATAAAAACGAGCACTTCATGAAAGGGGATCCTCGCGGCGCGCCTGCGCACGAGGCTCCGATCATAAGAACCCGCCACGCCTGGCGGCGCGGTGAATCGGCGGGGAAAACCCCGCCTTATTTGCTGCGGGCAGCCATCAATTCCTGATTTGCCTTGCGATCCGCGTTGACTCGTTGCATCGATTCGCGCGCGCCCATCGCTTTCAGATAGTCTTTGACCGGCAGGCCAGCCAGCATGTCTTCGCCGTAGATGGCCTTGCTCGCCATCGACACCATGGGCAGGCAGACCAGCGCGGAACAATCGGCAATGGTGAAGGTGTCGCCACCCACATACGGCGAAAACTTGGCCAGGCGTGCAAACGCCGGAATGTTCTTTTCAAGCTCCTTGCGAACCTCGGCCTTGGTCTCGTCGCTCACCTTGCCGCCAAAGAACGCTTCCTTGAAAAGGCGCCGGGCAACCAGTTCCAGATGCAGCTCGATGACGGTGACCAGTTCGCGGATTTTGGCTGCCGCAAACGGGTCGGCCGGGATCAGCGGCTTGTCGGGATACGCCTGTTCGAGGTAGTCCAGAATGACCTGCGACTCGCACAGCGAACCCTTGTCGGTTTCGATGAACGGCACCTTGCCCAGCGGGCTGCGGACAAGGGTGGCTTCATCCTTGGTCGCCCAGTTCAATTCTTCCGTGAAAGGAACGCCCTTTTCAATCAGGGCGATCTTCACCTTGTTGTAGTAGTTGCTGACCGCAAAACCCACCAGTTTGATCATTACCGTCTCCATTCGTGGTCGATTGCCGGAAAATCCGGATTCGTCGCCTGCGGCAGGAACTGTACGACACTGGCGCCCTGCAAAGGGCCTGCGCACGGCGTTGGCAGCCCCAGGCTCCATTACAATCAAGTGCAAAACGAAATTGAATCGGAGACACCCCTCATGAGTCTTGCCTTCTCTAAAATCGGCGTCGTCGGCGCGGGCGCCATGGGCCGCGGCATCGTGCAGCTGTTTGCGCAGGCAGGCGTGCCGGTCGTCCTGCACGACACCCAGCCCAGCGCGGTCCAGGCCGCCCTTACCCATCTGCGCGACACCTTCGGCAAGCTGGTCGACAAAGGCAAGCTCGACGCCGATGCCGCGCAGGCCACCCTCGCGCGCATTTCGAGCGGCGAAACGCTCGCGGCGTTCGCGGACTGCGATCTCGTCATCGAGGCCATCGTCGAGCGCCTGAACGTCAAACAGGGCCTGTTCCGCGCCCTCGAAGACGTGCTGACCGCCGATGCGGTCATCGTCACCAACACATCCTCATTGTCGGTTACAGCGATCGCCGCCAGCTGCCGCCATCCCCAGCGGATCGCTGGCTACCATTTTTTCAACCCGGTGCCGCTGATGCGCATCGTCGAGGTGATCGGCGGCCCGCGCACCGAACCCGCGGTGCTGCAGCGTCTGTCGGCTCTGGCACTGTCGGCCGGCCACACGGCGGTGATCTGCCAGGACACACCCGGGTTCATCGTCAACCACGCCGGCCGCGCCTATGGGCCGGAGTCCCTCAAGGCTTTGGGCGAAGGCGTCACCAGCTATGCCGACATCGACCGCATCCTGCGCGAGCATGTGCAGGTCGGCGGGCAGGGCTTCAAGCTCGGCCCCTTCGAGCTCCTCGACCTGACCGGTCTGGACGTGTCGCACCCGGTCATGGAGTCGATCTACCACCAGTACTACGAAGAACCGCGCTACAAGCCCTCGGTGATCGGCGCGCAGCGCCTGGCCGGGGGCCTGCTCGGGCGCAAGGTCGGCGAAGGTTTTTACCGGTACGCCGGCGGCAGTGTGGTGGCTGATCCCGCACTCGATGAAGTCGATGCGCCGCCGGTGCCCGCCGGCGTGCGCGCCTGGGTGTCGCGCGGCGCGATGCAGGCGCAAGTCCGCGCCCTGCTCGAAGGCCTTGGCGCGTCGCTCGACACCGGTGCGCAGCCCTCGCCCGACTCCCTCATCGTGCTCACCCCCATGGGCATCGACGCCACCACAGCCGCACAGGGGCTCGATGCGCGCCGCGTGATCGCGCTCGACACGCTCATGCCCTTCGGCTTGCGCGCCTGCAAGCGCCGGGTGATCATGGCCACGCCAGCCACCACTGCAGACTGGCGCCGGCTCGCCCATGGATTGTTCGCCGCCGACGGTGCGCGCGTCAGTGTGCTGCGCGACAGCGCCGGATTCATCACCCAGCGGGTGGTCGCAATGATCGTCTCGATCGGCTGCGAGATCGCCCAGCAGCGGGTCGCCGCGCCGGCCGACATCGACACCGCGGTGCGACTCGGGCTCGGCTATCCGGCAGGGCCGCTGAGCCTGGGCGACCGACTCGGCTCGGCACGCATCCTCGAGATCCTCGACGGCATGCACAAGGCCACCGGCGAGCCCCGCTATCGCCCGAGCGCCTGGCTGCGCCGGCGCGCCCTGCTGGGCTTGTCCCTGCTCCACGACGATTGAGCGCGACGGCCCACCATTTCAAACAAT
>JAYVOV010000536.1:0-15498 GCA_043757735.1 Burkholderiaceae bacterium | reverse complement strand
AATTATAACGGATGTTATAACGTGGCGCAATCGAAGCGCCCCGCCGGCAACTCGGCCGCCGCCAGGAGCCAGGAGCCAGCCCAGCCCACCCCGTCTGGCGAAGCGGCCTCTCGACGCTCAGCGCGCGAGCAACTCGATCTGCTTCAGCTCAGGTTCAATCGCGTCTTTGGCCAGCGCGGTGTCATAGTCGATCTGCAACCCGGTCCAGAACGATTCGCTCAGCCCGAATGCGCGCGCCAGGCGCAATCCGGTATCGGCCGTCACCGACCGTTCGCCAGCAATGATCGCCGTGATGCGCGTGAGCGGGACATGAATCGCCTTCGCCAGCCGATAGGGCGTGATGCCCATGGGCTTCAAGAATTCCTCAGCGAGGATTTCCCCAGGATGCGGGTAAGGTACTTGGCGGGTCATGGAAACGGCTTTCTCGGCGTTGATCAGTGGTCCAGCATCAGCCGGGCGCCGGTGCCGGCGCCGGCGCCGTGAAGCCCAGATTGGTCAACGAGTTGCGATGCAAAGTGATCAGCGACAGCAGCCCGTTGCGCGCCCAGGTCAGCAGGGTGGCATCGGGCAGTGCCGCCATTTTGGCGGGGTCAACCACCCGGATCTGCGGCAAGCCGGCAGCCTGGTTGTTCGGGCCGCGGATGGCCATCGCGACCAGCACGCCGGCTTCTTCGAGCTGCTGCATGGCGCCCTCGCCACGCTGGGCAGCCTGCTGCATGGCGACCAGAAATTTCTGCGCCTGTTCGAGCGGCGCGGCGGCTTTGCCCTCGGCGTCGAACAAAGCCTGGCCATCGGGCTGGTTGAACTGCGGCGCGGCGCGATCGATCACGACGGCAAATTGCGCCGGGTCATTCAAGGTGCCGATTGCGAACGGGTAGGCCCGGAAAAACGCCGGCACGTAGGTGTTGGCACGCCAGCGGCCATCGGCCTCCACGAAGGTGGAATTGCCGTTGACGCCAAGGAGGGCGATCAGGCGCACCGAGCCCTGCGCGGCGAAAACCACCGGGTAGTGCTTGGAGGCTTCGCCGAGTTCTTCTGCCGCCAGCGGCGCGATCACCGCGCTGCGGGCGAAATTGAAATCGTTGCGCGGCGAGAACAGCAGGCCGGCATGGGTTTGAGTGCTGAGCGTTTCAGGTTGCTTGAACATGATCGGAATCCGGGTTGGTTATTGGCTGGTTTGAATACGAAATGGCCGTGATCAGCGTCAGTGGGGCAGTCTCAGCACACACCGTGAGCAAGAAACACCGGCAACTCGCGCTCGGCGAATTCACGGGCCTGGCGCTGCAACTCAGCGAGATTTTCTGCGGGCGTCTCCATCTTGCGGCCATCCTTGACGAGCGAAACACCCTGCGCCTGCAACTGACGCTGGGCAAACGCCGCCCAGCCATCGGTACTGGCTTCACCGCGTGCCTTGGCATCCAAGAACATCAACTGGAAGCGATTGCTGGTCAGGGCGGCGCCGGTGAGCGGCGACGTCAGGTAAACCCATTGGCTGTTGTAACGCGAGGCGGCGATCACCGCCTGATTGAACCGGCCGGCGGATTCCCTGCGCATTTCGACCGCCGCCGCGAGATCGCCTTTGACAGAATTCGGCATTGACGCGGGGAACAGATAGCCCTGACCGATCAGAATGGTCACAGCCTGGACGATCCGAACCACACCGATCGTCGCGACCTCCGGGCGTTTGAGCATCTCGCGCATGGTGGCGGGGCCCTGCGCCAGGATATCGAGCACCGGGTTGTGCACATCGGGGCGCAATGAGATCACACCCAGGCCCCCATTGGCTTCCAGCTTCACCGTAGAGCGGTTCAGGTTAAGTGCGATCGGGATATCGAGCAGGCGCTCCAGCCGGTCGGTCGAACTCAGCATGCGGGCGCCCCGCGTGAACAGGTCACGGCGAAACTGGTTGTTGAGCAGAAAATCACGAACCGTTTCGCGAAAACCGATGTGCTTGATCGCGTCCAGGCGCTTGGACACCGGGTCGGCGAAATTCAGCACTTCGATATGGTCGGCCAGATGGGCTGACGCCGCGAACTCGAGCTTGGCCGCACCCAGGGCATCGGCCACATCGGCGAACGCCATCGGATTCCAATCGAGATTGAAATACTCGTGGGCCAGGTAGTTGCGGTTACCCTCGCGGAGCTTTTCAAGGCGTTCTGCCGCGGCCGGATTGACCTTGAAATACCGTGCTTCGAGCACGCGCAGTTCTTCTGCGAACGCCAGTGCGGAATCGATTTTAGTGCCGATGCTCGCGCCTTCGGGAGACTGGTTCTGAACATGCCGCGTGAGCAGGTCGCGCAGCGGGATCATGGTGTTCCAGCCCGGCGTGCAGTTGTAGCTGATGTAAGCCACCCCACCGGGCCGCAGCTTGCGGCGCAGAATCTCGACCAGGAAATGACGGTTCTGCGGGCTCACCCACGACCAGATACCGTGCAGGCTGATGTAATCGAAGGGCTCGGTATCGCGATCGAGAAATTCTTCGAAGCTGTCGTCGTGCCAGACAGTGTTCTTCAGGCCGGCAGCCTCTGACAACCCCCTGGCGCCACTGGCATGCCTAGGATTGAAATCAGTGCCTTCAAAATGCCCTTGCGGGTGGCCTGCCGCCAGCACATTTGCGCTGACGCCCTGGCCGAATCCCAGCTCGCAATACCGAAAGCCGGCGTCGAGCGACGGCGGCTCGAAACCGCGCAACAGCAGCGCGTAGTTCATCAATGCCGGCGACAACTCGCGGTAATAGCCGTAGGTGTAGTCGATCTCGGCAATATAGCCGTGGGTCCAGTCGGTCATGTGCTCTACTCGGCTCGGTTCTCTGTTCAGACGGCCCCATGCATGTTGAGCAGGGGCAGCAGTTGTTGTTCGAAGGCTTTTGCCTGCACGCGCAATTCAGCGAGATTGTCTTCAGGCTTCTCGAGCGTCTTGCCCTCCAGCGTCACCCGTTGGCCCTGCGGATAGATGACGTCGAATGCAAAGCGGGCCCAGTCGTCGGTGCCGCGCAAACCACGGGCGCGCGCCGCCACAAAAAGCTGTTGAATCCGGTTGACTGCCAGGCCGGATCCGGTCAAGGGCGAAGCAAAGACCCACCACTGCCCACCTTCGATCGCGTGCTCGGCCAGCGCCAGATTCATCCGCTGCGCAGGCGCGGTATCGTACCCGCTTTCAGGGACGCAGGGCATCAGGTCGCCAGCGCCCACCAGTGCACTCACCAGTTGCAGCACGCCGGCTACACCCTGCGGCTTGAGTTCCTTGTCTTCGCAAAGAACGCGCAGTGTCTGGGGGCCATCCGCAAGGCGCGCGATCAGCGCACCCAGAAAATTTTCGTTGAGATTGATCTGCCCCACCGGCGCGCTCAGGAGCTTCGATATCCGGTGCGCAGGCGCCGCCAGTGCGAACCGCGTGTCAAGCAGAAGCCGCATCCTTTCAACCACGCCCAGCGCGCGAGTACCGCGACTGAACAGGTCACGCCTGAACGTGGTGTTCAGAAGGTAGTCGCGTGTTGTTTCGCGCAGCCCGGTGTCATGGGTCTCCTGAATCATCTTCAGTCCGTCGCCTTTGAAGCAGAGCGCGTCGAAATGATCTTGGACATTCGCCGAGGCAACGAACGTCAGTTTCGCCTCGTGCAGATCAGCGGCCACAGCCCGCGAATAGAACGGTGTCCAGGCTTCATTCAGAAATTCGTGGACCAGATAGGCACGGTCCAGGGTTGCCAGACCCAACAGGCGATCGCAGACGTCCTGGCTGCCCGCAAAATATCTGCTGCCGGCGCCGCGAAGCCGCTGAAGGTATTCCAAAGCGTGGTCAACCCGGCTCGCCACTGGCATTGACGGCGGCAAATGCTGGCTCGCAAAGTCCACCAGCAGCTGTCGAATGCCGCTGGTTGCAGCCCACCCCGGCAAGCTGTTGTAGCTGATGTAGACCAGCCCCCCAGGTCGCACGTGTTTGCGCAGGAAGGCTCGCACCTGCTGGCGGGCCTGGTCGTTGACCCACGAGTAGATGCCATGAAGCACCACGTAGTCGAACGGCGGCAGGTCTCGTGCTTGAAATTCATCGAAGCCATCGTCAAACCAGTGGGCATTTTCTAGTCGGGCAGCGGCGCTGGCTCGCTGTGCGGTGAGCAGATGGTCGGGATTGATGTCTGTGCCATGGAACTGTCCCGACGGATTTGCCGCTGCCAGCAGACAGGCGGTCATGCCCTGCCCGAAGCCCAGTTCGCAATAGTTGAAGCCGGTTTCGCTGGGCGGCTCGCAGCCCGCCAGGAGCGTGCTGAGCCGTAGAACCGACGGCGTCAGTTCGCGAAAGAAGCTATGGGTATACGGAATTTCGGAGACGTATCCACCAGTCCAGTTGGACATCGTTGAGTCCTCGGGTTGGGTTTTGGCTGCGGGCGTTGGGCTGCCTGCAGCTGAGCTTGCCTGATTGCCAGCGCCTCATTCGAGGCCCTAAGGGAATACCTGTCGGTATCAACCCAAAAAAAAGAGGCCCGAAGGCCTCTTTCGCTGACAGTCTCCTGCCGAGGCCGGGCTCGCGCCCGGCCAGGCAGAGAAAGATCAGATCACGAAGATGAAGTCGGTGAACACAGGGCGTTCCTGCGTACCGACAACCCCCGCCAAAAGCGATGAGGTGTCGTCGGACACGAAATCGATGAACATGTCCTGCGTGGTGTTCAACTGACCGTCACCGTTCAAGTCGATGAAGATGCGCCCACGTGACTGCGTACCGAAGGTAGCACCGTCGATATCATCGCCGTCGAACTCGACAACCACCGCACGCTGCTGGGTCGTTGCATCACCCGTGGTCGCGTAGAAGAAGTTCGGTGCGTTGGCATCGGTGATCTGGTTGCCAATGCCGGTCCGGTCGATCGAGATGATGGCGTTGATCAGCAGACCGTTAGTGGCGCCCAGGTTCAGTGCGGACAGATCAATCTTGTCGATACCAGTCACGAAATGACCCGACATCAGAATCGCAGGCGGCCCTCCGACCGGGCCTCCTGAAGCGGCAGTGCCGATGGAATCGATCGCACCGTACTGGGACTGACCCAGGGCGGAGAAGACCAACTCGTCACGGACGCCGGCATTCAGATTGAGGGTCTGCTTGCCATTCTGCCCGCCGGCACGTACTGCCAAGTCGCTGACGGTGAATGCCGTATCCGATTCCGCACCACCGACCGAATTGTCGTTGATGACGGCCAGGAGACGAAGCTCAGCCGGACTGACCGAAACGTCACCAACAGTGCTGGCGGTCCACAGGTACATGCCCACCTTATTGTTGCCTGTCAACGCGGTGTTGCTGTCGACGTACAGGATTGCCTGCTGGCCAATCACGGTGATGTTGCCGGCTGTCACGACTGCCGAAGCGCCGATGCCAGCCACGACTGCCGTCATGTCGTACAGATCGAAATCGGCTGCCGGGGCGGCCGTGATCAGCGTGATCGCACCGTTGGTCACCAGGTCAAGCGTTGCCAGAGCGCCCTGCGTAAACACAGTGGTGTTCAGCAGTGAAAATCCTCCAGCGGCGGCGCTTACCGAGGCGTCAACGACCAGCGTGTCTGCCGAGCCGTTGTCAAAGTCAGCCAGGATGTCGACCAGCGCGGCTGACACAGTGGTTTGACCCAGGACATGACCCGACTCACCGGGGCCCGCATAGATGAATCTATCGGCACCAGCACCGCCGGTCAGGGTGTCACCACCCCCACGGCCCTGCAGGATGTCATCGCCGGATCCGCCGTCGATCACGTTCGCGTTGTCGTTACCGAACAGACGATCGTTGAAAGCGCTACCGGTGATGTTCTCCCAACCGCGGATGGAGGTCACGACGTTGTCGTTCACCAGGGCAGTCGGGGCCAGGAGAGTACCGTCCGACTGACCGTTGATGCCGAGGCTGACGTCTTGAATGACCGATCCGCCGGTATTGCCTGCACCTGACCCGAGGTCAACACGGTTATGCCCGCCGCCGACCACACCCATGATGTCGGTGACAGCAGCCGCTTCAGTCACTTTCGTTGCAGCGGCGTTGGTCTTGAGGCCGTTGATGAAGGTGACACTCTGGGGAACTGCCAGACCACCCGCCGAAATCGTGTCCGCGGTGTTCTGCGATCCGATCAGCAGCAGTGCACCGTCAACGAAGCCTCTGGTGGCATTCCACTGGCGGTCAATGGTGACGGTGTCGGTACCGGCTACGCCGTCGACGCTGGTATGCACAACGGTTGCATTGGCGTGCGTGAGAGTCGACGAAGCGACCGGTGTGATGTCACCGATGGTTGCGGTGTACGAGTCGTTCTTGCCGGCCACCACACCATTGGTGTAGTCAACGGAGTTCGAGCCGCCACGCAGGTTCAGGGTTTCGTCCTTCAGACGATCCTGGGTGGCAGACATCACCACCGTGTCGTTGAAGTTCGAGCCCTCGACGAAGTTCCACAGAGCCTCGGCATTGCCACCAGCGCTGGCGCTGGCGTTCATGAAGCGAGCCACGACGGTGCTGGCAGCGGCGGTGGTTGCCACCGAGATGCCGGTCACCTGGTCAGCAGCAGTCGCCGCCGCGGTGTTGATACCCGTGATGGTGGTGTTGCGGCCGTTGGGATCGGTGTACTCGTTAAGGTTCGCGGCCTGCTCGGCGCCGAAGACCACCGTGGTGGCTTCCGTTGCACGGGTCAGGTCGATGGCATTGCGTTGACCGACAGCGGTGGTCGAGCCGAAGTAGCGCTCGACGTTGACCGACTTGTCGACGCGATTGTTCGTGACACCCGCGGGGAAGGTGAATCCGCCACCGGCGATGTCATCGACAACCACCCAGTCAGTTGACGTGGCGGTGAAGTCCACCACCACTGCGATGTCGTCGGTACCGCCGGTGAGGCGATAGTCGAGGGCGTCGTCGCCGTCACCGAGATCAAAGGTGTAGAGGCCTTTGTTGTCGACGTTGGCGGTGGTGGTGTCGAAGGTGCGCGTTGCCAGCGTGTAACGGCCGTGGAAGTTGAACCCCAGAGCCTGATCGGCAAAGTTCGGCGCCGGTGCGTTGTTCAAGTTGGACCGAACGTTGGCACCAGCCAGCGCAGTGGTTTCACCCAGCAGCACACGGTCTGAACCCGTCGAACCAATGACCTGCTCGATCTGCTGGATACCAGTGATCTGGAGCAGTTCGTTGCCCAGACCAGCACCCGTCTTGCTGACACCACCCGCTTGGAGGGTGTTGCCTTCGACGTGTGCAACCGTCGTGGTGACGATGTCACCACCCAGCGACTCCGCAACTGTCTGACCGAGAGTCGTGTAGTTGACGGTGGCACCGGCGATGCCGGAGAGGTCGAGCTTGTCGGCCGCCTGAACGCTGATAGCTACATCGGCGATGTTGAGGTTCTCGACACCGATCAGGGTGTCGGGAGCATCAGCCGTCAGCACGCCACCTGCAAACGTCACGGTGTCAGTGTTCGTGCCCGACTCGGGCTTGACGGTGACAACCGGGATGTTGGCTGCAGCAGCCTTGAAACCGGCGCTGTAGTTGTAGGTGACGATGTCGAAACCTTCGACCAGCGTGGGCGACGGCGAGGTCTGATCGATCTGGCTGCCCAGGTTGATCAGGTTCTTCGCGTCCAGCTGGGTCTCGTCCATCGTGACCTGGTCGTTGGCGTTGCCACCGAGCAGGTTCTCGACACCCATCACTTTACCGACCAGCACGTTCAGTTCGCTCGTGCCCACCAGCGTGTCGCTGGCGTTCAGGTCGACGTTGTAACGGATGTCTGAGCCGGCCAGGCCACCAATCAGGTTGACGATCACACCTTCGTTGGACAGCGCACTCACACCAGTGGCGGTAGCCACCGAGTTCGACAGCGCGACGAAGTCGAGCGTGTCAGCACGGGTGTTGTTCAGCGTGCGGACCAGTTCGATGTCGTCGTATGCCGTCACGCCCAGGCTCACACCTTTGGCGTCGACCGCGGTGACTGTACCCTTGCCACGCGAGGCCAGAGCACCGTCCAGGGCGATGGTGAAGTTGGAGCCATCGCCGAAGTCTGACTCGCGGTACAGCAGCGTGTCGGTGTAATCAACGCGCAGATTGGCGTTGGCATCGGTGGTGATTGCGGTCTGGTTGGCGATGAAGCGCTGCTTCGTCGTCAGGGCGGCATCCGCGCCGCCGTTGACTGTGTCTGCGCCCTTGGAGCCGATGATGGTGTCATCGCCGCCCAGGCCGTTGATCACGTCATTGCCATCGCCGCCGATCAGCAGGTCGTGACCGTGCATTTCGGTGACGACCGTGTTGATCGTGACCACGGTGGCGTCTTTACCAGTCAGCGTGCCGCCGGCGGTGGCCGCCGTCTGCAGGACCGCGTACGAGAAGACGCTGCCGTCTTCGGTGCGCAGGTTCTTGTCCGCGTCGTAGTTGCTGCCCGAGCCGGTTTGGCCGACAAACAGCACGTCGTTGGCGTTGATCTGACCGTTGCGGCCATCGAACTGGAACAGCTCAACCGAGCTGTCGGACGTGTTGGCGATGCGGACTGTGCCGCTGGCAGCACCGCCGGCATTGACGATGGTGACAACCGGGGTCTGCATGAACACGTGTTCACGGTTGTCTGGCGAGGAGGTTTCGAGCTCTTCCAGAATCAGCACCGACTCATTGGTGACGTTGGCCGGAACGGTGATGACGTCGGCCTGCGTGGCGATCACGTCACCCGAACGCGAGCTGATGTCCAGCTGGCGGGCATTGAACTGGTCCAGGAAACGGGTCACGAAGGCATCGGTGGTTTCACCGAGGATCTGCGTGCCGTCGTAGGCGGTACCAACGGTGGCCGAGAAGGTCTTGCCGTTGATGCTGACCGTGACGAGGTCGCTCTGGTTCAGGTTCTGGAACTGGATCCGCCATTCCTGACGTTCAGCCAGGGTGGTGGTGCCACCGGTGAAGTCGACGACCAGGTCTTTGGCGTAAGCGTTGCCGCCCAGGCCATTCTTGGTGTCGTCAACGCCCAGGTTGGCAGCGTCGTCTTGATAGGCTTTGAAGATCAGGCGGTCGAATTCGTCACTAGTGGACGTGCCCGTGCCTTGAACAACGCTCTCGAGGCCGTTCTTGAATGCCGGGTCGCCCGCCAGAGCGGCCGAACTGGCATTGCGACCCTGCGCATCGACCACCACCAGCTTGGTGCCTTCGACGGCAGCAGTGATGTTCTTGTCGATGGCCTGGAAGGCGGCGTTGATGGCGGTGGCGATACCGGCCAGGGTGGTTGCGTCGATGACGGCGGCACCGCCAGCGGTGACAGCCACACCCGCATAGGTCACCGAGACGCCTTGGACGGCATCCGGGTTCTCGATGTTGAAGGTGATTTTGGTCGGCGTGCCGGCGATGGTCTGGCCCTTGACCCGGAAGTCTTGAGCGAAAGTGCCGTCCCAGATGTCGTCTTTGTTGGCGTCGACCTGACGATGGATGACGTCGAACCCATCACCGCGGGTCAGCGACACGATGAAGGTGTCGTCGCCGAAGTTGCCCATCTGCAGATCGTCACCCCTGCGACCTTCGATGATGTCGTTCTTGTTGCCCGAGTACAGCGTGTTGTCGCCCGGGTCGAACGTGGTCAGCGCAGCGCCGGCGAGGGTGTAGCCGAACTGGGTGTCGGTGTAAATGTTGTTGTAGGTACGCGCGTCTTGACCATCCTGGCTCACGCCACGCAGGTCATAAACAGCGGTGGTGGTGCCCAGGAAGTTCTGCTGGTTGCGGAAGCTGTTGGCGATCTGGTCAGCAGCGCCATTACCACCGGCAGCCACGAAGTCCATCACGCTGCCAGGCGAGCCCGCCCAGCCGAGACCGGTGGCGATCACGTTCTCGATGTCTTGCACCGTGGAACGAGCGACCCCCGCTTTGTACTGGGTCTGGTCGGCGGTAAAGCTCTGGCCGGCCAGGAAGTTGTTGTTGACGTCAGCGCCACCATAACCACGGCGGGGCTCGGCAGCGCCCACACCCAGATCGAGGCGGATGGTGCTGTCGGTCGTCAACGCAGCCAGGGCATCGCTTTCACCTTTGGAGCTGCTGGTCGCTTCGTTTTCGGTCGTCCAGCCTTTCATGCGACCCATCGTGAAGTTGGTCAGGTAGAGCGTGTCGCTCTCATCACCGCTCAGGTTGCTGTTGCCGGTAGAGCCGGTGGCAGTACCACCGTCGACCGTGCCGCCGTCCATGCCGAACAGGATGCCGTCGTTGCCGGTTCCCCCGAGCAGGATGTCGCGGCCATCAGAAACCACACCGACGCTGTTGACGTTGAGCTCGAGGCCCTTGCCGTCAGCGGTCAGCAGGTTGGGGTTGTTGCGGTTGTTCAGCAGGTACGACAGCTTGCCGCCCATGATGAGGTCGCTGCCGGCGTCGCCGCTGATCTGGTCGTTGTCGTAACCGCCGATGAGCTTGTTGGCTTCGGTGCTGCCGATGATGATCAGCTGTGCGGACGAGCCGACGCCGTAGTTTTCAGCACCGAAGGTGTGCGCCGGCAGACGGCCATCGGCCACTTCTGCGATGCGCTGACCGACCATTGCACCGGTCTTGTTCAGGAACCCGTAAAGGTCACCGGAAGCGTCGACGTTTTCAATGTCGGAGAGCTCGGCAACCTGCTGACCCGCACGGGTGGTGATGCTGCCGCCGTTTTTGTTGTTGGCTGCGCCGAGGTTGACCGTGGTGGGCTCGTCGTCGTCTGACGCTTCGAGCAGGATCCAGTCAGAGTCTTGCGTGCTCAGCGAACCGGAACCGAAGGCATTGCTGCCGGCGGCGGAATCGTCGGCGGTGATGCCACCGTCGTACGACGTTGAATTGCCGTCGGTGTTGGTGAGCAGCGAGAGCTCAGAGAAGAAGAAGTCAGCGTTGCGGCCGCCCGAAAGGACGTCGAAGAGGGCGCTCGAGTTGGCAGCGGCTTTGCCGCCGCCGGTCAGGAAGTCATTGCCGATGCCGCCGAGCGCGACGTCACGACCCAGACCACCCAGGAAGATATTGCCGTTGGTGTTGACACCGTCGCCAGCATTGCCGGTGCCATCGAAGTTGATGTTGCCCAGGAAGTTGTTGGAGCGGTCGCCTTCGTTCACCGGATTGCGCGGGTAGGCGTCAACGATGGTGAAGTTCTTGGCGGTGAGGATGTTCGCGCCACGAATGTTGTTCTCGACACCATTCGGCTGAATGACGCCGTTGCCGTTCAGGTCAAGACCGGTGATCTGGTCGGCCTTGTTGGTGAAGTCGATGCGAATAGCAGCATCGCCGACCAGGCGCAGCGTGGGGGCGGCGGTGCCGTCAGCCACGGCTTTGTTGCCGGTGAGGGTGGTTTGGCCGGCGTTGGTGTTGGCCGACAGCAAGATGACACCGTTGCCGGCGCTGGTGGGGTTCAGTGCTGCGGAGGTGGGCAGAGGCGCGATGACCAGCGGGACGCCGGACGCGCTGTAACCAATACGCTGCTCGAGCGCGCCGAACTTGACATAGTGAGCAATGGCGCCGTTGCTGGCGCTGCCACCGAACTGCGCCAGATTGGCGTTGACATAGGGAACCACATCGGCGTTCTCAGCCAGGTAACGCGCACCGTCGAACAGTTTCATCGAGGCGTTGGGGGCGCGGCCTTCGTTCACGCCAAATTTGGCGTAATGAACCAGGACGTCGGCCTCACCCAGGCTGCGCGTGTCAGCGTATTCGGAGCGATAGAAAGCGGTGTCGAAATAGCGGCTCGGCTGCAGGCCGGCGGCGGCACCGTACTGCACGTAGTGATCCAGCGGATCGCCGCTGAAGTGAGCGAGCCCGCGGTCCTGATCCAGGCCTGCGTTCTCGAAGCGGATTGGCGTGTTTTGATACGTCAGGACGTACCACTGGGCATCAAAAGCGACAAA
This sequence comes from Burkholderiaceae bacterium, assembly GCA_043757735.1. Classification (GTDB taxonomy): domain Bacteria; phylum Pseudomonadota; class Gammaproteobacteria; order Burkholderiales; family Burkholderiaceae_E; genus Quisquiliibacterium. Next base: position 3,682 of record JAYVOV010000536.1, on the reverse strand, counting down.
TTTACCGCCGGTAAGGGCGGAGGCCGCGGCCAGCTCTGATTTGACCTGATTGTAGGTAAGTGCCATCTGGTTCCTCTTTGGGTGTCGAACTGTTATGCAAGTTGGTCTTCGCTGCCGGCGTTCGGGCCGGCAGTACCACGCGAATCAGAAATATTTCTTGCCTGAAGCGCGCACTTTTGCCTTTTTGCAGTTGGGAATGTACTTGAAACACTTTTCAAGTGCTAGGCGCATTGGGTGTAAGCCGGGCACCACAGTGGCGTTTCAGAAGCCTGATCAGCCGCTCAATCAAACGCTCTGAGCGCCTCATGAAAATTATTAAAAGTGCTGTAAGTACAAGTATTTACAGCGCTTTTCTAATTTTATTCGAAAGGATTAATCCGTCACGCCGGGCAGCGGCTGCCAACCTGCCGTCCGCCTTGCCTGACGGCCCCCGGGAAGCAGGTGTCCCCCAGGCGCAACAGGCCCGGCCAACAGGGCGCGTCTGCCCGATCATCGGGCCGCCGCCAGAGCGTAGTCGCTGACGCCGTTCGGCGCCACGTAAACCGGGGTCTGCCGACCAGCGGTGAGCTTGCGGACCTCGTCGCCAACAAAGCCGCCGAGCGCCTGATGGGTGATGCGACCCTCGCGGCGAGGATCGGCGCCGCCGCGCAGACCCTCCAGCAGCGCGCGCGTGAAGGCGCCGTTGCCCCATTTGTCGTTTTCCAGCGCCTCCTGACGGCCGGTGCTCGCCGACAGCACCACCACCCCGTGCTCCGGCGACGACAGCGTATTGGTCAGGCGGTTCGAGTCATTGCCGGCGGCGCCGCCACGGCCGACCACCGCGCCGGAATAGCAGGTATCGATGAACAGCAGCGCCCTGCCCCGCAGCTGCACCAGTGTCTGACGGATGGCCTGGCCGGAGATGGCGGTGCGCATCAGGCGGTCCAGGGAACTGTCGTGGGTGATGAAGTGGTAGTTGCCGGCGGCGTCGCTGGTCCCATGGCCGGCGAAGAAGACCATGCCGGTGTCCTGGGGGCCGACGCTGGTGCGCAGCCAGGCCAGCCCCTCCAGGGTTTTGGCGCGAGTGGCCTGCGCATCGGTCAGCAGGCGCACCTCGACCGATTCATAGGGCCGGCCATTGGTGTCGCGCATGGCCGAAGCGAAGTCCAGCGCGTCTTTTGCCGACAGCCGCAGGTCAGTGATGTCGGGGCTGGCGTAGTCGGCGACACCGACCGCCAGCATGTATAGACGGCCTTGCGGGATCGGTGCGGCAACGGTGGTTGCGCCGGTTGAAGGGGCTCCAGGGGCGGCGGAAGGGGTGGAAGGGGCGGCGGTGGCGGCGGTGGAAGGGGCGGCGGTGGAAGGGGCGGTGGTGGAAAGGGCGGTGGCGGGGGCGGGGGCGGCCGCTTGATCGGCCGGGGCCGCCGGCGGCGCTTCGTAGCGGTAGCTGACCGACGCCGGGTCGGAATACACCTCGCCGGACGCCGCGATCACCGTGACCTGCGCGTCGCGCGGCGGCATCTTCAGCACCATCAGACCCAGTGTCTGACCATCCTGGCGGGCTGGCAGGCTCACCTGCGTTGGAACGGCCGGACGGCCATCGACCCGGACCACCAGCCGGTCGGCCGGCAGACCGTCGGCGCGCAGTGCGAACGAGACCCGCAGGTCGGCGGCGCTGGTGCGCTGGCCGCGTTCGCTGGCCAGAATGATCGCGGGCGGCAGAATCTGCTCGACGGGCGGAGGCGGTGCAACCGACGCCTCGACGTCGGCCCGCAGCTCCGGCTCATCGGCGCGCGCCAGCACCACCCGGCGGGCGGCGTTGGCCTGGGCGAGCGCCACGGCGGTGTTGCCCGCAGTCACCACCCGGTCGATCACGTCCGGGCGGTGGAATCGGTCGCGAAAGCGCCCGATGCTGTGGAAATCGGCGCCATCGGGCCGGCTGACCGTCCAGCCGACCAGAGTCTCGCCCCCGACGCTGGCGTCGTAGTAGCCCTCTGGGGTCCAGAGCACCCAGCGCCCGTCGGGGGCGACGAACAAGCTGAGCAGCAGCCGGCCGGTATCGGCATGCCACCAGTGGGCGGTGCCGTCCAGCAAGGTGGCGACCAGCCGGGCGCCGGCCTCGTCGAGCCCCACCGCCGTGACCTCGGTGGGCACGCTGACCGACCAGCGCGTGTTGCCGGAAGCGTCGATCCGGCGCAAGGTTTTGGTGGTGCCCATATAAGCAGCGGCGCTGTCTGCGGCCACCACCACCGCCCGCGACAACTCGGCAGTCTGCATGGGCTGCTCGCGGCCCGCGATCAGCGGTAAGCGGTGGTTCTCCCAGCGGCTGACGCTGAGCCGAAAGCTGAAGCGCCGGGCGCCGGGGAGATCAAGCCCACCGGCCGACAGCGCGCGCGTGGCGAGGTCGAAGCGGCGGGGTTCGGCAGCAGGCCAGCCCGCGGGGCCCGGCATCTGCGAACCCGCAGCCATGCCGATGCCGATCGACAGGCCGTCGGGTGAAACCCTGAGCGATTCAGCGCCGCGCAGATCAGTAACCTGGGTGAGCGCGGTCTGGGCCGGGCCCGCCGCCGCAATGCGGGTCCATCCGGGCTCGGCGGTGGCGGCGATGAAATCGGCCGCACCGATCGGCGCCAGATCGAAGACGGTGTCGCCGGCGACGACATCGGTGCGGACTTCGCCGGCGGGCCAGGCAACCCGCTTCAGCGGAAAACGCCGAAAGCCACGCTGATTGCCGCGACCGGAAGCCGCCAGCACACTGCCGTCGCGCGACCAGGCCACCGCAAAATAGCTGCCGAACTCGATGTCGGAAAAACCGAGCCGGCGCACGGTCTGGCCGGACGCGGCGTCGACCACCTGAACCAGCGACTCGGCCGTCTGGCCGTTCGGCAGCTTGATGCGCGCATCGAAGAAGCCGACCGCGATGTGAACGCCATCGGGCGAGATGGCGATCGAGCGGACGTCGGGCTGCGCGAGCGCGATTTCGCGGTCGGCACGCCAGCCGCTGCCCTCGGGCACGAAACGCCGCAGGCGGCCATCGGCGGCGGCGGCCCAGAGCGAGCCGTCGGGGTGTTCAGCCAGCGCAAAGCAGGGCGCATCGAGCGGCTGGCGCAAGCTGACTTGACCGTTCGGCGACATCACCACCAGCGCGCCGGGCGCGGCCAGGCAGGCCGCGATCTGGTTGCCGCGGGTCCAGACCAGCCGTTTCACTTCGCCCGCCGGCAGCACGACGGTGCCGGCCGGCCGGCCGCTGCCGGTCTCGAACAGGAACACCCGCGAGCCGGCCAGGGTGCCGGTCAGGGTGCCGCCAACGGCAACCTTTGCCCCGTCAGGCGAGAAGGCAGCGCCGTAGAGCTGGCCGTCCAGACCGTCGCCGACCGGCACGCGCAGCACCGCCAGCGGCTGGCGATTGTCGGCGTCCCAGAGCCTGGCGGTCTTGTCGTCGCCGACGGTGAGCAGCAGCCGCTGATCAGGGGAGACCACCACACGACGCACCGCGCCGGCGTGGTTGCCGAGTTCGAGCCGCAGATCAAGCCGGGCAGCGAGCGCCGGCGCCACGAGAGCGGCCCAGCCGATCAGGCAGCCGAGCAGCAGGGAAATGGCGGTGGGCATCGGGTTCTTTCGGCGCGGGCGGTCGGGCGGGCGGGCGGTCGGGCGGTCGGGCGGGCGGGCGGGCGGGCGGGCGGGCGGGCGGGCGGGCGGGAGA
>JAYVOV010000535.1:0-15513 GCA_043757735.1 Burkholderiaceae bacterium | reverse complement strand
CCTGCCTGCCCAGGGGGTGAATCGCCGAACAGCGTCTGCAGCCAGGCGAAGGACCAGCCGCGCGTGCCGATCGCGAATGCGCCCGCCACAACGCCGGTCAGGCCGATCAGCGATCCGGCCAGGAGCATGACCCCCTGCCGGCGACCGGCGGACAGGACAACGGCCAGTGCGCCGGTCAGCAGTCCGAGCGGCGCGGCCCATAGCCAGAACCGGCCCTGGCGCGCCGCCTGCAGCAGACCGCTGGCGGCATCCGCCTCGGCGAATACGCTGGCCAGCGCCTTCGCCAGGCTGAAGTCCTGCGGGAAATACCAGGGCAGCCCGATGAACGCGGACAGGCCCAGCAGCAGCCAACCCGTCAACGCCCGCTGAAAGCGGCTGATTGCGCGGGTACTCACTTGGGCAGGGCGCCGACTTCTTTCTCCCAGCGCGCGATCAGGCGTCGTCGCTCGGCGGTGGCGCCGTATCTGGCGTAATCGTAGTCGATGAGCTTGATTCGGTTGAAGTCCGGTACCCGGGGATCGACCGGCGCGGCCTTGTTGGAGGGCAGCTGAAATTGCCGGCTGGCCGCACCGAACTGCTGCGCCTGCGCGGTCAGTGCCCACTCGTAAAATGCCTTCGCATTCGCGAGATTGCGCGCCCCTTTGACGATCGACATCGAGCCGATCTCCGCGCCGGTGCCTTCGGCCGGCGTGATGGTCGCCACCGGAAAGCCCTGCGCCGCTTCGCCCGGACCGTCATGCACAAAGCTGATCGACACAGCGGTTTCGCCGCGCGCCACCGCCTTGATCGGCCCCGTGCCCGAACGTGTGTATTGGCCGATGTTCTTGTCCAGCGCCGCCATGTATGCAAAGGCTTTGTCCTCGCCCATCAGCTGCACGAGCGTTGCGATCATGGTGTAGGCGGTGCCCGAGGAGGCCGGGTTTGCCACCTGGATCTCGCCTTTGTAGACAGGGTTCAGCAGATCGGCCCAGGTGCGCGGCACCGGCAGTTTCTTGCGCGCGATGAGTTCGGTGTTGTAGCCAAAGCCCAGCGGCCCGGAATAGATGCCCACTGTGCGATAGCGGCTTTGCGCGGCCTGCTGCTGCGCCCAGCCGTGAAGCTGGGTGAGCGAAGGCGAACGGTATTCCAGCGTGAGGTCCTGCTCGGCGGCCTGCAGGTGCGGGTCGCCAGTGCCACCAAACCAGAGATCGGTCTTGGGGTTGGCGCGCTCGGCGCTCAGTTGCGCCAGGGCTTCGCCGGAGCCGCGCATCGAGAGGTTGATCCGGATGCCGGTGGAGCGCGCGAACACCGTCTGGATCATGTTGCACCAGTCGGCCTGCACCGAGCAGATCAGGTTGACCTGACCTTTGTCCTGGGCCGCGGCACTGCCCGCCAGGCAGAGCGCCGCGAGCGCCGAGACCATGCCACGAATGATCAGGATTTTTCTGCGGATCATGGGTTCACCTCGGCAGCGATTCGACTTCACGTTGCCAGCGATCGAGCAGCCTTCGCCGTTCCGCGGCTTTGCCGAATTTTTCGAAGTCGTACTTGATGAGCCGCACGGTGTCGACAGCCGGAATGCGCGGGTCTGGTTTGAAGGTCTTGTTGGCCGGCACCTGCAGCGAGTTGGCACGCGCGCCGATCTGCTGGCCCGGCGGGCTCATCAGCCAGTCGTAGTACCTGATGGCGGCCGCGCGGTTGCGCGCTCCTTTGATCAGGGCGATGCCGCCGATCTCGTAGCTGGTGCCCTCGCAGGGTGCGGCGGACTTCACCTGGTTGAAACCCTGCTGGCGTTCGCTCTCGAAGCCGAAGATGAAACTCACGCCGATCGCGACTTCGCCCTTGGCCACGCTCTTCGCCTGGGCGGTGCCGCTGCGGGTGTATTGCGTGACGTTGCGGTGGAGCTTCTTGAGATAGTCGAACGCGGGCTCTTCGCCCATCAGCTGGACCAGGCCGGCCAGGATGGTGTAACCGGTGCCGCTCGAGCCCGGGTGCGAGGTCTCGATCTCGCCTTTGTAGGCGGGATTGAGCAGATCGGCCCAGCAGCGCGGCGCCGCGAGTTTTTTCTTCTTCAGCACGTCCTCGTTCCAGCCGAAGCCGATGGCGCTGGTGTAGAAGCCCCCGACCATGTTGCCGCTCATTGCATACTGGCGCACCGCCCAGCCATGCAGGTCGTTGAGATAGGCCGGCCGATACGCCTCCAGCAGGCCCGCTTCGGCGGCTTGCAGGAACGGGTCGCCGGTGCCGCCCCACCAGAGATCGGTCTTCGGGTTGGCGGCTTCGGCGCGCAGCTGCGCGAGCGCCTCGCCGGTGGCCTTGCGCACCTGCAGCACCTTGATGCCGGTGGCGGCCTGGAACTCCTTGGCGGCCAGCTCGCACCAGCCCTGGTCGGTGGAACACAGGGCGGTGAGCTGCTGCGGCTGCGCGATCGCCATGCCGGTTGCCAGCGCAGCCAGCACGCTGGCCAGCGCCGCACGGCAGATCAATCGAAAGGCGCCGGGCAGCTCGAGAAAGGCGCCAAAAATCTCGAAAAAGGCGCCGGAAATCTTGAGAAAGGCGCCGGGCATCGTGAGAAAAGCGCTGGGCATCGTGAAGCTCCGATGGGGCTGGCGGGCAGTCCAGCCGGTCAAGGCTGGACCAGGTGGTGAGTCGCCTGGCCGGCCGCGAAGCGGGCAAGATTGGCGACCACGATGTCGGCGAGGCGGCTGAAGCCCTCGGGCCCGATGGCGCCCGACACATGCGGCGTGATGATCAGGTTGGGCGTGTCCCAGAGCGGATCGTCTTGACCCAGTGGCTCGGGATCGGTGACATCGATGCCGGCGCCGCCGAGATGGCCGGTGGTCAGTGCGTCGATCAGGGCGGCCCGTTCGACGACATTGCCGCGCGCAACGTTGATCAGCAGCGCGCCCGGCTTGCACGCGGCGAGCTGCGTCGCACCGATCAGGCCTCGTGTCTTTGCGCTGGACGGCACCGCGATCAAGACGACATCAGCCTGTGCGAGCACCACTTCGAGTTCGTCGGCGCGCCGGACTTCGTCTACACCAGGATCAGGGCGTGCGCTGCGCGACACCCCGACGATGCGCATGCCGAATCCGCGCGCCCGCTGCGCCACTTCCCGGCCGATGCTGCCGTAGCCGACGATCACCAGCGTGCGTCCGCGCAGGGTGCGCATGTGCGCCGAGAGCGCGGGTGAATCCCAGGCGTGGCGGCTCTGTGCGGCCATCGCCTGCGGCAGTCGTTTGGTCAGCGCCAGCATCAGCGCCATTGCGTGCTCGGCCACCGCTGGTGACCAGCTGTCGCCGGCATTGGCGACCAGCACACCGTCCGGCACGCCATGCGCCTCGAGTCCCTCATAGCCGGCCGTCAGCAGCTGAATGAGCCGCAGCTTGCCGGCCTGCTGGCGCAGGACATCGGCGACCGCGCGGGTGTAGTCGCCACCGGCGAGCAGCAGAATTTCGGCATCACCGATCACGCCCGTCAGCGCGGTGCTGTCGCGCGCGACAGTGACTGTCAGCTGCGCCACGGTGCTCAGCCGTTCGAGCATCATTGCCTCCGCGAAGCGGGGCCAGAAGACCAGTTTCATGGTTTTACGGAGCCTCCCGGTAGATCTTCGGCCGGGCTCGAACCGGATCGAGCAGCGCCCAGTCACCCTGCTCGAGTTCGAAGCCTTTGGGAAACGGCGGACGCGGCTCCATGTTCAGCGAGCGCATCACCCGGTCGTCGCGGTAATAACACTGCAGCACCAGCGTGGTCAGCACGACCGCTGCTGGCGTTGGTGACTCGAGCAGCGATTGCGCAATCGCTGCCTGGCGCTGGCCGTCGAGATCGGCGAACCCGGACCCTGCGCGTTCATCGAGCCAGGCCAGCGTTTCGGCGACCGGTTCGATCTTAGGAGTCAGCGAAGCGAGAATGTCGGCGACGATCAGGTCGTCGTCAGCGCCCGGCACATCGTATTCGGCGCTCGCCGGAATCATGATCGCGAGCAGGGCGCGCAATGACCGGCGCTGTTCGGCAGTCATCGGCAGGGGCTTTTGAATCGGGATGGTCTTGGACATGCGGCTCAGTCGAACAGGTTGCTCAGGCGCTGCTTGATGCTGTCGGCGATGTACAGCGCCAGCGCCTGGATGGTCGAGGTGGGATTCACGCCGCCCGAGGTCACGAAGATGCTGCCGTCGACGATGAACAGGTTCTTCACGTCGTGGCTGCGACCCCATTCGTTGACCACCGAGCGGGTCGGGTCGGCACCCATGCGTGCCGTGCCCATCAGGTGCCAACCGGCGTACAGCAGCGGCGATTCGGTCACGACGTCATGGGCGCCGCAGGCCTGCAGGATGTCTTTGCCGCGAGCGATCGAAAACTCGAGCATCTTCAGACTGTTTTCGCTCAGGCGATAGTCGATTCTTGGCGCCGCAACGCCGTTGCTGTCGGTGAGCAGCGGATCGAGCGTGACGGTATTGTGTTCTTCGGGCAGGTCTTCGCAGATGGCGACCATGTAGGCGCTGTGCTCGAATGCCCGACGATACGCTCGGTGGTGATCGGCGCCCCAGGGGATCTTGCCGGCAGCCACCCCGCTCACTGCAGTGGCCACCGGCCCCTGGCCGCGACCGAACTGGTAGGTGTAGCCGCGCAGGTAACCACGCGCGGGATCGGTCTCGTAGAACTGCTGGCTCCACAACGACACGGGCGGTCCGCGATAACCGTCGGTGGGCTCATCGAAGTAGCCGCGGATCATCGAGTACGGATGGAACATCAGGTTCCTGCCGACCAGGCCGCTCGAGTTGGCCAGCCCGTCCGGGTGGCGAGCCGACTTCGAGTTGAGCAGAATGCGCGGCGTGCCCACGCCATTGCAGGCCATGATCACCACCTCGGCGGCCTGGAACTGTTCGACCCCGTCGGCGTCATAGTAGATTGCGCCGGTCGCCATGCCCGCGTCATTGGTGGTGATCTCGCGCACCCGGCAGCGCGTGCGCAGTTCGACCCGCTGGCGGATCGCTTCGGGCCAGTAGGTGATGTCGGTGCTGGCCTTCGCCCCCTGCGCGCAGCCGCCCATGCAGTGGCCCAGATTGATGCACTTGGCGCGGCCTTCGTAGTCCTGCGTGGCCATCGCGGTGTCGGAGGGCCACCAGTGCCAGCCCAGCTTGTTCATGCCTTTGCCGAACAGTGCGCCCGACTTGCCCAGGGGCAGCGGCGGCATGACTGACGGTTTGGGTGGATAGGCCGGATCGCCCGCCAGACTGGAGATGCCCATCATCCGGTCGTTCTGTGCGTAGTACGGCTCGAGGGTGGCGTAGTCGATCGGCCAGTCGTCGGCCACGCCGTCGAGCGAGCGCACCCGGAAGTCAGACGGATGAAGGCGCGGAAAGTGCCCGGCGTAAAGAATGGTGCCGCCGCCCACACCATTGAAGTTGACCACCTTGATCGGCGAGTTGTCTTCGTGAATCGGGTAGTCGGTCGGCCGGGCCCGCCGGTTTGGGCTGGGATGGAAGTCGCCCACTGCACGGGCCTCCCAGTCGCGGCCATTGCTGGGGTAGTCGGTGGGTTTGGCCCAGTCGCCCTGCTCCAGACACAGGATGCGCATGCGCGTGTCGGCCAGACTCCAGGCCACCGCCGCACCCGATGCGCCGGCGCCGATGATCAGCACATCGACCGGTGCGTTCATGAGGGCCGACGGTGATTGCCCATCAGGCCGTGCGCGGTGATGGGCGGATGGGCCAGCAGCGCTTCTTCGATGGGCTCGGTGCCCCAGCCGGGGCGGTCCGGCATCACCAGATGACCGTCGACGTACTCGGGCAGATGGGTGAAGAGTTCGTGGTCCCAGGCGATGCGGTCGATGTCGACCTCCATGATGCGCAGATTGGGCACGGCCGCGCAGAAGTGCGCGTTCATCATCGTGCACAGATGGCCGTAGAAGTTGTGGCAGGCCACATTGACTTCGTGGGCCTCGGCAGCCGCGGCAATTTTCATCGACTGCCACACGCCGTTCCAGGGGGTGTCGACAATGGCCACGTCGATCGCCTGTTCGCGCAGGAAGGGCAGGAACTGCTGCACGCCGATCAGCGTCTCGCACGACGAGATGGGGTGGGTGCTCTGCGAGCGCAGGTAGGCCAGCGCCTGCGGGTTGAGCGTGTCGATCTCGATCCAGAACATGTCGAGGTCGGCGATCTCGCGCAGGATCTTCAGATAGCCCTCGGTCTTGCAGTTGAAATTGAGGTCGAGCAGGATGTCCATGTCCGGGCCGGCGGCGTCGCGGATGATCTCGAGGTGTTCGCGCAGGCCTTTGAGCACTTTCCGGTCGACATTGAGTTCGGGCGCGAATGGCGCCCCGAACCCCGGCGCGTGGCCAAGGATGCGGCCGTTCTCATACCGGTAGATGTTGGTCTTGAGCGCGGTGAAGCCCTTCTCGCGCACTTCGCGGGCAAGGTCGCGCACGCCGTCTGCCGAGGTGATGACCGGCTGGTAATGCGGCACCCGCGAAGCCCGCCAGGTCACACAGTGCGACCAATACACACGCAGCCGATCGCGGATCTTGCCGCCCAGCAGTTCGTAGCACGGCACGCCCAGCGTCTTGGCCTTGGCGTCGAGCAGGGCGTTTTCGATCGCGCCCAGCGCCTGTCCCACCACGCCGCCGGAGCCGGGGCGTGTGACGCAATGCAGCTCTTCGCGGATGCGCTCATGCTGCATCACCGACTGACCCAGCACACGCGGGGCAAGCTGGGCGATGACCGCGCCCACGCCCGGCGAGCCGAAGCCTTCATCGAACTCGCTCCAGCCCACCACGCCATCGGCGGTGGTCACCTTCACGAAGTAATAATTGCGCCACGAAGCGCTGCACGACAGGGTCTTGAGCTCGATGATCTTGGGGTTGGCAGCCATCACTTCCTCCGGGGGGCAATACGCTTGTTTCGCCTGGCGCGGCCATGCGTCTGTGAATGCTGGCAACGGTGGGTGCGGCCGGTCATTATCGTGCTCGCCCGGCAAACGGCGTCGGGCGACACATCAAAAAGCAGACCTATTGCCGACTGCCTTTCAAGGCTTGTCCTCCTGACAGACCAGCCGCGGCCTGGCATCGATCGGGCGAATCGTTCCTGCGCTGGTGTCCGGCATCCAGGCGCCGAACCGCCATCCGCCCGACGTGCCGCATCAGCCGGACATCACCGGGCACGCGACCGACTGGCATCGTGGAGATCCCGCACGACGCGGGTGAGCGGCGGCGCCTGCCGAAAGACATCGATCGGGTTAAACCGGATCCCAAGATGGCCTCCCAGAGAGATTGTTGCCCGACACCGCGTAGCGTGTCGCAGCGCGGTCTCAGGGCTCGGCTAAAAGGCGAATTCTCAGTCGTTCAGATGACAGGCCGCCACCCGTCCCGGCGCGATCTCGCGCAGCAGCGGCGCCTCCACGCGGCAGCGTTCGCTCACTTTGGGGCAGCGCGGATGGAAATGGCAGCCCGCCGGCGGGTTGATCGGATTCGGCACGTCGCCCTGCAGCACGATCCGCTTGCGCTTGATGGTCGGGTCTGGAATGGGTACCGCCGACAGCAGGGCCTCGGTGTAGGGGTGCCTGGGCGAGGTGTAGAGATCGGCGGCCGGGGCGATCTCGACGATTCGGCCCAGGTACATCACCGCCACGCGCTGGCTGATGTGTTCGACCACCGACAGATCGTGCGCGATGAACAGATAGGTCAGGCCGAATTTTTCCTGCAGATCTTCGAGCAGGTTCACCACCTGCGCCTGAATCGATACATCGAGTGCCGACACTGGTTCGTCGCAGACGATGAGTTTGGGCGAGACGGCCAGCGCGCGGGCGATCCCGATGCGCTGGCGCTGGCCGCCGGAGAACTCGTGCGGGAAGCGGCGCAGATGTTCTGCGCGCAAACCCACGGTCTCGAGAAGATCGACGATCTTGTTGCGGTATTCGCTGCCGCTGCCCGCCAGGCCGTGAATGGTGAGCGCCTCGCCGATGATCGCCTCGACCGTCATGCGCGGGTTCAGCGACGCATAGGGGTCCTGGAAGATGATCTGCATGTCGCGGCACAGCGCGCGCATTGATTTCTTGTCGAGTCTGGTGACGTCGCGGTCTTCGAACCAGACCTCGCCCGAGGTGGGCTCGATCAGGCGCAGCACGCAGCGTCCGGTGGTCGATTTGCCACAGCCCGATTCGCCGACCAGACCCAGGGTTTCGCCCGCCGCCAGCTCGAAACTCACACCGTCTACCGCGCGCACGCGATCGACGATCCGCGACAGCAGCCCGCCCCGGAGCGGGAAGTGTTTGACCAGGTTCTTGACGCGAAGCAGCGCGGTGGACACAGGCATCGGTCTTTCAGAGAATGCAGGCCACCTTGTGGCCCGGTGAAACTTCGCGCAATGCCGGCGTGCTCTCGGTGCACTGTGCGACCGCGTGCGGGCAGCGCGGCGCGAATCGACAGCCCGGTCTGGGTTCGAGCAGGAAGGGCACGCTGCCGGGGATGGCCTCGAGCCGCTTGCGGCCGGTCACGGCAGAGTCCAGGCGCGGGATGGAGCGGATCAGACCCCGCGTATAGGGATGGCGCGGCGAACCGAAGAGATCGTTCACCGATGCTTCTTCGACGACCTTGCCGGCGTACATCACCACCACCCGCTGGGTGGATTCGGCGACCACGCCCATGGCATGGGTGATCAGCATCACCGCCATGCCCATCTTCTCTTTGAGTTCGGTGAGCAGATCGAGAATCTGTGCCTGAATGGTGACGTCGAGGGCGGTGGTCGGCTCGTCGGCGATCAGCAGGCGCGGGTTGCACGACAGCGCCATCGCGATCATCACGCGCTGGCGCATGCCGCCGGAGAACTGGTGCGGGTAGTCGTGCACCCGGCGCTGCGGGTCGGGGATGCGCACCAGGCCCAGCATCTCGATGGCGCGCTCGATCGCGGCTTTGCGGCCCAGCCCTTGATGCAGACGGATCACTTCGGCGATCTGCTCGCCGACACTGTAGACCGGGTTCAGCGAGGTCATGGGCTCCTGGAAGATCATCGCGATCTCTTTGGCCCTGATCTTTCGCATGTCGTCGATCGGCAGCGTGACGAGATCGCGGCCCTGCCAGCGGATTTCCCCGGCGACGATACGTCCGGGCGGCGTGGCGATCAGCCGCATGATGGTGAGCGCGGTGACGCTTTTGCCGCAGCCCGACTCGCCGACCACGCCGAGCGTCTCCCCGCCATCGACGCCCATGTCGACGCCGTCGACGGCATGGATCCAGCCGTCTTCGCTGGCGAAGTGCGTCTTCAGCCCTCTGATCTCGAGCAGGCGGTCGGCCATGGCCTTACATCACCCTTCTGGGATCGAGCGCGTCGCGCAGTCCGTCGCCGATGTAGTTGATCGAGAGCACCACGAGAAAGATGGCCCCGCCCGGAAACAGCGCCCAGTGAGGAGCAAAATCGAGGTGGTCTTTCGCGTCGTACAGGATGCGGCCCCAGGTGGGCACGTCCGGCGGAAAGCCCAGGCCCAGAAACGACAAGGTCGATTCGGCGATGATCGCGGCGGCCACGTCGATAGTGCCGGCCACGATGACCGGGCCCAGCGCGTTGGGCAGGATGTGCCGCAGCACTTGGCGCATCGGCGAGGCCCCCAGAGCGCGGGCTGCTTCGACGAATTCTTTTTCGCGCAGCGACAGGAACTGTGCGCGCACCAGTCGCGCTACCGGCATCCACCTGAACCCGCCGATCAGCGCCACCACCAGGATGAAGACGCTGGCCTCCACGCCGACCAGTGCTTTCAGGGAGTCGCGAAAAAGGTAGATGATCAGCAGCAGCAGCGGCAGCTGCGGCAATGACAGGAACAGATCGGTGAGCCACATCAGCACGGTGTCGACCAGTCCGCTCGACATGCCGGCCACGGCGCCGACCAGTATGCCGACCACGATCGCGATCACCATCGCCGCCAGGCCTACCGCGAGCGAGATCCGCCCGCCATAGAGCATGCGCGCGAGCAGGTCCTGGCCGAGATCGTCGGTGCCCAGCGGGTGCTGCCAGGACGGCCCCTTCAGGCGGGCCGTGAAGTCGATGTCGTTGATCGCGACTGGCCACAGCAGCGGCCCGAAGGCCACCGCCAGCACGATGATACCGAGCACGATGGCGCCGCTCAGCGCCAGTTTGTGCCGACGAAACCGGCGCCACGCTTCGGCGCCCGGCGAGCGCTGGCTCGCCCTGGTCACTGTCGGCGCGTCATTTGTAGGAGATGCGGGGGTCGAGCCAGCCATACAGCAGATCAGCCACAAGGTTGAAAAAGACGACCAGGCACGATAAGACAAAGGTGACCGAAATGATCACCGGGGTGTCGTTGGCGAGGATGGCGCTAATGAGCAGCGAGCCGATGCCGGGCACCCGGAAAATCTGCTCGGTGACGATCGCGCCGCCGAAGATGGCCGGCATCTGCAGCGCCACCAGGGTGACCACTGGAATCAGCGCTGTGCGAACCACATGTTTGATGATGACCGCGCGCTCCGACAGCCCCTTGGAGCGCGCGGTGGTGACGTAGTCGAGGCGAATGACGTCAAGTACCGCTGAACGTACATAGCGGGTGTATGAGGCGCCCTGGGCCATGCCCAGCACCATCACTGGCATCAGCGTCTGCTTGAAGTGTTCCCAGACCCAGCTCCAGCCGGTGGCGCTGATGTCGGCTCTGTAGACGAAGGGCAGCCAGTCGAGCGTGATGCTGAACAGCAAGATGAGCAGGATGCCGGTGAAGAAAGTGGGCAGGGAAAAGCCCACGAAGGCCAGCGTATTGGCCACCTGGTCGAAGAGCGAATAGGGGCGCGTGGCCGCATAGATGCCCACCGGCAGCGCGATCAGCAGCGCGAGCAGCTGCGACGAGCCGATCACCAGCAGTGTGACCGGCAGGCGCTGCATGATGAGCGTGTCGACATCGACCCGGCTGGCGAACGAGAAGCCCCAGTCGCCTTGCGCCATTGCGGTCAGCCAGCGCACATAACGCACCGGCACCGGGTCGTCGAGCCCGAACTTGGCGCGCAGGTTCAGGCGCACCTCGGCCGGCACGTTGGGGTTGGTGGCGAGTTCCTCGAAGGGATCGCCAGGCGCGAGCGCGATCACGGCGAACAGCACCATGCTGATCCCGAGCAGGCTCGGGATTGCGATCAGCAGCCGCCGCAGCAGGTATCGGCTCATCGATCAGGTGCCGTTATTTGAAACGCCGGGATCACGCCTCTTTGTACCAGTCGCGCAGCGCGTACAGATCGTTGTCCCAGCCGCTGAGCGACACCTTCAGGCGGTTGTTGATCGATGCCACGCGCGGCCGGAAGGCGACCGGAATCACCACCTGGTTGTTGATGGCGAGTTCGTTCATCCGCACGAACATTGCTGCGCGCTTGACCGGATCGAGCTCTATTTCGGCTTCTTTGTAGACCTTGTCGTAGTCGTCGTTGCGCCAGCGGGTGATGTTTCGACCCTGCCACTTGTTCTCTTTGCTGGCGGCATTCCAGGAGCAGTACTGATTCATGAACAGTTCCGGGTCCGGCTGCGTCATGGTCGTGGTGAACATCTGCAGATCGCAGTAGAACTTGGTGTAGGTATCCGGGTTCGCGACGTCTGACGAGAAGAACACGGCGGCCGTCACCGACTTCAGTTCCATCTCGATGCCGGCCTTCTGGGCGGCCTGCTTGATGATCTGCTGGCATTTCTGGCGCGGCGCGTTGATCGAGGTCTGGAACACGATCTTGAGTTTCTTGCCATCTTTGGCGCGCAGGCCATCGGCGCCCTTCTTCCAGCCCGCCGCCTCGAGCACCTGATTGGCCTTGTCGACGCTGAACTCCCATTTGGTGGTCTTGGAGCGGAAGCGGTCGGGATTGTTCAGGAAGTTGGCGGTGGTCGTTCCGGTGCGCCCGTAGATGAACTCCTGGATGCCGGCGCGATCGACCAGCATGTTGAGTGCCTGCCGGACAGCGGGGTCAGAGAAGAGCGGATGCCTGGTCTTGACGCTGGAGCGCTCGCCATCGACTTCCTGCCAGGGGTCGGTGAAATTGATCGCGATGAATTCGATGTTGCCGCCGGGCGTGATCTGGATTCGGCCCTTGCCGCCTGTTTCCAGCCGCTTCAGGATGTCGTCTTCGACCTGCATGTTCCAGGCGTAATCAAACTCGCCGGTCTGCAGGACCGCACGGGCCGCCGAGACCGCATCGCCGCCGCCCTTGACTTCAAGGGTGTCGAAGTGCGGCTGGTTGGCCACGTGGTAGTTGTTGTTGATTTCGCCACGGATCATGTCGCCGGGTTTGAAGTCGACGAACTTGTAGGGGCCGGTGCCCACTGGTTTGAGATTGGTGGGCGCGTCACGCGACTTGGCCCCCTTATAGGCCTCGAACAGGTGCTTGGGGAGGATCATGCCGGCGGTGCCCACGAAGGGATCGGCCCAGAACGGCGTGGGTTTGGCGAAGCGCACCCGCACCGTATGCGAGTCGACTTTCTCGACCTTGACGTTGTTGTACGAGCCGGTCGTCACCGCAGCGGTGGCGGGATCGGCTGCGTATTCCCAGTTGAAAACGACGTCGTCGGCGGTGAAGGGCTTGCCGTCATGCCACTGCACGTTGCGCTTGAGCTTCCAGGTGACACTCGCGCCGTCGGCTGCCAGCCCGCCATTTTGCGTACTGGGGATTTCTGCCGCCAGCACTGGCACCAGATTGCCGTCGTTGTCCCAGCCGGCCAGGGGTTCGTAAAAAATGCGCGAGCCTTCCTGGTCCTTGGTGCCGGTGGCGAAATGAGGGTTGAGCAGTGTGGCGCCCTGCCACCACAGAATTTTCAGGGGCCCGCCGCCGCCGCGCCTGGTCGGTTTGTAGTCGGACTTGACCTGCGCCGCGGCAACGCCCGACCAGGTGAGCATCTGGGTCGCCATGGGCGCGGTCAGCCCGATCGCCATCATGGCGTCGATGAATTCGCGACGCGACATCGTGCCGTCTTTGACCCTGCTGATCAGGCGGCGCAGCTTTTTCTCGACCATGGGCATTCCTTCATGTGGAAGATCAGTCTGCACCGGGCAGCGAAATGATGCTACCCCGGAAAAGCCCGCGGTGGCCAACCACTACCACGCTGCCCATGGCCGCGGCGCCGGGCAATTCGCCGGCGCTCCCTCAAGGCCTGATCTTTAAGCTCACTTTGCCCGGCGTGAGCACCGGTGCGGCCAGCCGCGCGAATTCGCACAGCAGCGAGCGTGTCTTGCGCGGGTCGATGATTTCTTCAACCCAGAACTTCTCGGCTGAGCGGAACGGCGAGCGCAGCGCGTTCAGACGGGTTTCTATCTCCTGCAGCTTTGCCTTGGGGTCTGGGGCGGCCTCGATCTCGGCGCGGTAGGCGGCTTCGATGCCACCCTCCAGGGGCAGCGAACCCCAATACGACGAAACCCAGGCGTAACGCAGAGACAAGCGGCCACCCGGCTGATGCGCAACACCGGCAACGCCGAAGGCGTTGCGGACGATGATCGTGCACCAGGGCACCGTGCTCTGATTGATGGCGGCCATCGCGCGCACGCCATGGCGGATGGTGGCGGTCTTTTCGGCGTCCAGGCCGATCAGGAAGCCGGGGCAGTCCATCAGGTAGACCACCGGCAGGTGGAAGGTGGTGGCCAGATCGACGAAGCGCACCACTTTCTGGCAGGTCTGCGCGTTCCACGACCCGCCGTAGTGGTACGGGTCGCTGGCCAGCACCATCACTGGCACACCCTGCAGTCTGGCCAGGCCAGCGATGAGCGAGCGTCCAAAATTGCGGCCCATCTCGAAGAACGAACCCTTGTCGACGACCGACTCGGCGATCGGGCGCATCTTGTAGATCTGCCGGCGGTTGCGCGGAATCACGCCGAGCAGGAACGCGTCGCCGCGCTCGGGATCGTCGTCGCTGGCGGTGACCGGGGGCAGTTCGTGAACCGAAGGCGGCAGGTAGGAAAGGAAGCGGCGCACGCACTCGAAGGCTTCCTCTTCGGTGTCGACAGCGGTGTCGATCGCGCCGCTGCGGGTCTGGATCTCGGAGCCGCCCAATTCTTCTTTGGTCAGGTCCTGGCCCAGGCGTTTGACCACCGGCGGGCCGGCAACGAACATCGCCGACGTGCGGGTCATCACCGAGTAGTGGGTCGATGCCAGGCGTGCCGCGCCCAGCCCGGCCACCGAGCCCAGCCCCATGCCCACCACCGGCACCTGCGACAGGTTGTCGGTCATCAGCAGGTAGGCACGGGTGCCGCCGATGCCGCCGGGCAGGTTCGACGCACCCTTGGTCTCGATGGTCTTCACCGAGCCGCCGCCGCCCGAGCCTTCGATGATGCGCACGATCGGCAGCCTGTACTCAGCGGCCATTTCTTCGGCCATCAGCGGCTTGGCGCTGATCGAAGCGTCTGCCGACCCGCCGCGCACGGTGAAGTCGTCGCCGACGACGACGATCGGGCGGCCATCGATCTTGCCGCGACCGAAAACACAATTGGCCGGCGTCATGGTCTGAAACTGGCCGGCTTCGTTGTATTCGCCGATGCCGGAAATGGCGCCCACTTCGTGAAAGCTTCTGGCATCGACGAGTTTGTCGATGCGTTCGCGTACCGTGAACCGGCCGGCGTCGTGCTGCCGCTTGACCTTGTCGGCACCGCCCATTTCCTGGGCCAGGGCCTTGCGTCGTTCCAGTTCGTCGAGTTCAGGCTGCCAGCTCATCGGGTGTATCCCTCTGTGAAATTGAATGGGTGATCCCGGACCAGTCTGCCACAGGGAAAATCACGGCCCGGCCACGACGGCAGCGCATCGGAATGGCGCCGTGCAATTTCATTTCAGGAACACGCTGGCGGGTTGGGACGCGATGCGATTCGCGGCATCCGACTCAGGAGCAGGCGCGTCGGTTACCCGGTCAGCGGGTCTGCACAGCGTAGATCTTCTGCACGATCAGCCACCTGCCGTCAGTCTTCAGCAGATTGAGGTAGTCGTTGAAGTAGCGCGGCGGGATCTGGCACTTCACCTTGACGAAGGCGGTGGTCGGACCCGAATGGTCGAGCACCAGGATGGCGTCGTCGCGGGCGAGGTTCTTCGACTGGGCCGAAGGCCGCTCGCGAACGGCCTTCAGCCAGGCGTCGCGCGGCAGGATCGTGACCTTGCCGTCCTGCTCCCAGGTCAGGGCGCTGCTCTCGTGGAACACGCTGCCGAGTTTGTCGGCATCGCCCTCGTAGAGGCCGTCGAAGTAGGTCTGGATGGTCTGCTCGATCGCGCTGCGGTCGGTATCGCTCATGTCTTTTCTCCGGGTGAATTCATGACGTCAGAGCTGCCAGCATAACCATCAGCGAGGATTCGCGCCCGCAATGCCGCGTGCCGGGCGGGTTTTGGCGCGGGTCAGGCCGGACGCGCTATGGCGCGGGTCAGGGATCGATCACCGCCGCGCAAGCGTCGGTCGGCAACGCCGCAGCATGACCGACGATCGGCACCATCTTGATGACGGTTGATGCGAGACGGCAGGGCGCCGCCAGGACGCCGCATCCGGCAAGTGCCATCGCCGCGAGGGCAAATAAAATGAATCCGTACAGACGCTTCATGAG
>JAYVOV010000534.1:0-15537 GCA_043757735.1 Burkholderiaceae bacterium | reverse complement strand
CGCCCGCCGGCGAACTGGCGCTGGGCGGCACCTGCCTGAACGTCGGCTGCATTCCGTCCAAGGCGCTGCTTGCCTCGTCCGAAGAGTACGAGAATGCGGCGCATCACCTGCACGAGCATGGCATCGAAGTGCAGGGGGTGACGGTCGATGTGCGCAAGATGGTTGCCCGCAAAGACAGCATCGTCTCGAAGATGACCAAGGGCATCGAATTCCTGTTCCGCAAGAACAAGATCACCTGGCTGAAGGGGCACGGGCGCTTTGTCGGGGCGGGCGATGGCTTCTACCGCATCGAGGTTGGCGAGGAGGGATCGGGCGAGGTCAGCGAGGCGCGCAACGTGATCATCGCCACTGGCTCGAAGTCACGCCAGCTGCCGGGCGTGCCCGTCGACAATCTGCGGATCTGCGACAACGAGGGCGCACTGGTCTTTGATGAAGTGCCCAAGCGCCTCGGCGTGATTGGCGCGGGCGTGATCGGCCTGGAGCTGGGTTCGGTCTGGCGCCGCCTCGGCTCCAAAGTGACCGTGCTCGAAGCAATGCCCGGTTTCCTTGCTGCCTGCGATGAAGCGGTCGCCAAGGAATGCTGGAAGATTTTCACCAGGCAGGGTCTGGATATCCAGCTGGGTGTGAAGATCGGCGAGGTGCGCAGCACCGCCAAAGGCATAACAATTCCGTATACCGACGCGATGGGGGGCGAGCAAATCCTGACGGTTGACAAGCTGATCGTCTCGGTGGGCCGGGTGCCAAACACAGAAAATCTCGGGCTCGAGGCGGTGGGGCTGGTGGCTGATGAGCGCGGTTTCATCGCGGTCGATGACCATTGCCGAACCAGGCTGCCCGGTGTGTTCGCGATTGGCGATGTGGTACGCGGGCCGATGCTGGCGCACAAGGGCGAGGACGAAGGAGTCATGGTCGCGGAGCTCATCGCCGGTCAGCAGCCGCACATCGACTACAACTGCATTCCCTGGGTGATCTACACTTCGCCGGAGATCGCCTGGGTCGGTCGCACCGAGCAGCAGCTCAAAGCCGAAGGTCGGGCCTACAAATCGGGGCAATTCCCGTTTGCCGCCAATGGCCGCGCATTGGGCACGCAGGCGACCGAAGGCTTTGTCAAAGTCCTGGCCGACGCCAGGACCGATGAAGTGCTGGGTGTCCACATCATTGCGTCGTCGGCATCAGATCTGATTGCCGAAGCCGCGGTAGCCATGGAGTTCAAGGCATCCGCCGAGGACATCGCCCGGGTCTGCCATCCGCACCCATCGATGTCAGAGGTCCTGCGCGAAGCGGCGCTGGCCACCGATCGGCGTGCGCTGAACATGTGAGCACCGGAGTCGCCGAGTGGATGTGATCGAGGCCTACGAGACTGCTCTCAAGCAACGGGGCTACCAGACAGATTGCGCACAGATGGCTGCGCTCGAACGGCTGCAGCGAATGCACGATGAGCTCGTTGCCTTCAAAGCGCAGCGTTCGAATGCGTTCAAGAAACTGATTCGGCGTCCCGATGTGCCGCGCGGCGTCTGGCTGTATGGCGGCGTGGGCCGAGGCAAGAGCTTCCTGATGGACTGTTTCTATGCCGCGGTGCCGGTTGTGCGCAAGACGCGCGTGCACTTCCATGAGTTCATGCGCGGCGTGCACCGCGAGCTCGACGAACTGCGCGGTCTGGCGAACCCGCTCGACGAGGTGGCACGGCGCATTGCCCGACGATTCAGGCTGATCTGCTTCGACGAATTTCATGTCTCAGACATTGCCGATGCGATGATCCTCGAGCGGCTGATGCGTGCTCTGTTCGCCCAGGGCGTGACTTTCGTGATCACCTCGAACTATTCGCCGGGCTCCCTTTACCCCGATGGGCTGCATCGCGATCGGATCCTGCCTGCGATCGATCTCCTGAAAGGCCAGCTCGATGTGCTGTCAGTCGATATCGGCATCGACTATCGTCGCCGCTCGATGGAACAGGTCCAGGCATATCACACGCCGCTTGGCGCGCCAGCGGACGCGGCTTTGCGGGCGACTTTTACGGCGGTCGCCGAGACACGAGACGATGACCCGCGGCTGCAGATCGAGAATCGGGACATCCGGGCCTTGCGACGTGCGGGTGGCGTGGTCTGGTTCGACTTCAAGACCTTGTGCGGCGGGCCGCGCTCGCAGAACGATTATCTCGAGCTTTCGAAGCAGTTCCACACGATTATTCTCTCAGAGATTCCGCGCATGGGTGCCGCAATGGCTTCCGAGGCGCGTCGCTTCGTCTGGCTGATCGATGTGCTCTACGATCAGCGCGTCAAGCTGCTGATGTCGGCCGAGTGCGCGCCGGAGGAGCTCTACACGGCGGGCGCGATGGCCGGCGAGTTCCACCGGACAGTGAGCCGCATCGTCGAGATGCAGTCGCGGAAATACCTCGAGGAGCCGCGGCGTGGCGCCACGGGTGCGTTGACCTGAGCCGGTGGCTTCGATTCGCCCCTACGGAGATTTTTCTTGAAATCCTTGCTGTGCATCATGGTGCTGGTGGCTGTTGCCTTCCCCGGTCTGCCGGCATTGGCCGCAGATCTGCCCCCAGCGTCGGCGATTGTCGATGCCGAGCAGGCTGAGCGGGTCCTGATCGACGTGCGGCGCGAGAAAGCCGCCAACGACGCCGCCCGCCGCGCCGCCCGGGCCGAATGCGCGACGCGTGTGCTGGTCAATCGCTGTGTGCTGGATGTCGAACAGCAGCACCGGCCGATCGCCGATCGGCTGCGGGCACTCGAACGCCACGCCCAGGAGGTCATTCGCGAGGATCGGAACCGCCAGCGCAACGAGGCGCTGGCGGAACGCGAAAACGAGCGGCGAGCGCAGGCGGGCGAAACCAGGCAGCGCGAAGAACAGGGCCGCGAACGGGAACTGGCGCGCCAGTCCCAGCGTGAAGAACGCGCGCGCGCGACAAAGGAACGTGACCGGATGGCGGCCGAGAATCTGGCCCGCTTCGAGGCGCGCCAGAAGGCGCGGCAGGGCGACGCTGGCACGGGCCTCAAGAACTGAGCTTGAGCAGCAGCAGCGAGCAATTGTCGCCCCGGCCGCCTGCTCGGGCACGCCCCTCGTCGACCAGCGATTCGAAGAATCGCTGCGGAGATTGCGCATCCGGATGGAAGATCTGGAAGCGCCGGCTGGTCGCTGAAACGACATTGTCGGCGGCGAGCACGCCGCCGCTGCGTCCGCCCATGCCGTCGGCGAGCACGCCCAATGCGCAGCGCGGCGCCAATGCGCTGCTCAACAACGCAACGCGGTCCTGCTGCTCACGGCGGTCACCACGATGCTGGGCGGTGCAGCCGCTCACCTTGGACTCGACGCGGGGCGGCTGAGCCACGGGCGGACGATGGCGATCGACCGGCCGCCCGAAAGTAGCCTTTTGGTCGACCTGAGGGGCGGACTGTACCGGTAACATGGTGGAGGCTATTATTCCCCGCGTGATCCTTGCCTTTTCAGCCGCCCATCCGCCGACGGCTTACACTCGACTATGACAGACCTCGCAGAAATCAAGCGCCGGCTCGCGGAGCTGCAGCTGGAGCACCGTGGCTTGGATGCCATGATCGAGGCGATCGCTCAGCAAACCCGCTTCGACGAACTGCAGCTGCGCCGCCTCAAGAAGCGCAAGCTTCAGATCAGGGATTCGATCACTTTGCTGCAGATGCAGCTCGTGCCCGATCTGCCCGCCTGAACCGTGTTCGACACCGCCAACGACGGCGCCCTGGCGCGCGCTTCAATGCAGGCGCTCGGGGCTGAAGGCCCGTTCGCCAGAGCGCACCCCGACTACCGGGTCCGTGAGGGGCAGCTTGGTCTGGCTCGAGCGATCGCCGCCACCATTGAAAGCCGCGGTGCACTGATCGCCGAGGCGGGTACCGGCACGGGCAAGACGTTCGCCTACCTCACGCCTGCGCTGCTGTCGGGCGGGCGGATCATCGTCTCGACCGGCACCCGCACCTTGCAGGATCAACTGTTCGACCGCGATCTGCCGGAGGTCGTGAAGGCATTGGGGGTGCAGATCGAATGCGCGCTATTGAAGGGCCGCGCCAACTACGTCTGCCGATATCACCTGCGCCGCAATCTGGCCGATGGCCGATTTGCACGACGCGAAGACATCGTCGATCTGCGGCGGATCGACCGTTATGCGGGCGTCACCCGGACCGGTGATCGATCCGGCGCCCCGGACGTTTCTGAAGAAGCGCCAGCCTGGGCGCTGGCCAGCTCCACCCGTGAAAACTGTCTTGGCCAGGAGTGCCCCGACTACGGCGACTGTTTTGTCGTCAAGGCGCGCCAGGCCGCACAGCGGGCCGACTTGGTGGTGGTCAACCACCATCTTTTCTGCGCCGACCTGGCGCTGCGCGACGAAGGCATCGCTGAACTCCTGCCCACCGCCGACGCCGTGATCTTCGACGAAGCCCATCAATTGCCCGAGGTGGCCACCTCGTTCTTTGGCACCTCCATCTCGACCCGGCGTCTGACCGAGTTCGCTCGCGATGTGCTGCGGGCCGGCTTGGCCGAGGCCCGCGACGCGGCAGACTGGACGACCGTATCGCGCGGTATCGAACAATCGATTCGGGAGTTGCGCCTGCACGCGGGCGATCCAACCCGACTCGACGCGGCCGCATTGCGCGCGCGCGAGGCACTGCTCGGCGCGGTTGCGCAATGCGCGCTGGTGCTGTCGGATGTTCGGGCGCAACTGGCCGGGGCCGCCGAACGCGGGCGCGAAGTCGGGCGTTGTGCGCTGCGGGCTGGCGAACTCGTGGATCAGCTCCAGCAATGGCAAGACGTAGTTCATGAGCGCTCCGGGCCACCAGCGCGCGAGGCTGGCACGGCGGGCAATAGTCTCGATGCCTACGGCGAACCCATGGCCGATGAGCTCAGTGGCGCGGCGCTGGTCGTGACTGCGCCGGCCTCTGGGCAGTCCACGCCCCTTGACGAAACCGCAGCTGACGGCCCACGGGTCGCCTGGGCGGAGATCAGCACCTACGGAGTGACTCTGCACGCGACCCCGCTGTCGGTGGCGGGCACGTTCCAGCGCCATCGTGCGCAGCGCCCGCGCGCCTGGGTATTCGTCTCAGCCACGCTGGCAGTCAGCGGCGCGTTCTCGCACTTTGCCCGTGCCGTCGGCATGAATGACGCAGCCACTCACGCCTGGGAGAGCCCCTTCGATTTCGCCGCCAATGGATTGCTCTACGTGCCTCAAGGCATTGGCGAGCCGTCTGGCAGCGATTTTCCGCAACGGGTCTTCGATGCCATCTGGCCGCTGCTGCTGGCCAACAAGGGGCGTGCGTTCGTGCTGTGCACGACTCTCAGGATGGTCGATCAGCTCGCCACACGGATGGCCCAGCGACTCGAGCGCGATGCGGCCCCTCTGACCCTGCTGGTGCAGGGAGCGGCGCCGCGTGCCGAGTTGCTCGAGCGCTTCCGCGCGGTCGCCGCGCCGGTCCTGGTGGGCAGTGCCAGCTTCTGGGAGGGGGTCGATGTTCGTGGCCGGCAGTTGTCACTGGTGGTGATCGACAAGCTGCCTTTCGCGCCGCCTGACGATCCTGTCCTGCGGGCGCGCATCGAAGCCACCCGTCGCGAAGGCGGCGATCCGTTTCGACAGCTGCAGATGCCGGCGGCGGCGATGGCCTTGAAGCAGGGGGCCGGCCGAATGATCCGTTCGGAAACCGACCGGGGCCTGCTGGTGGTGTGCGATGCCCGCCTGGCCGATCGGCCCTACGGCCGCCAGCTGCTGCGCAGCCTGCCGCCCTTCACCCGCACGCGTTCGGCAGAACAGGCCTTGTCGTTCATTGCCACTCTGGATCAGGAGCCGGCTATTTCCACACCTGCCACCAGCTGCGCTCAGTTGCCAGATACCCCTTGCTGAGCAGTTCGCTGCGCGGGAAATTCGACTTCATCACACGCTCGGTGTCGGCGCGCAATTCGTCCAGGCCAAGGCGGTCGTACGAGGCCATCATGATGTACAAGGCTTCTTCTATTGCGGGCGCCTGCTGATACTGGCGAACCGTTCGCTGCGCCCGGTTGATCGCCGCAATATAAGCCCCGTTCCTGAAGTAGTAGCGCGCGATATGCACTTCGCCTGCAGCCATGGAATTCACCAGATATTTCATCCGGGCTTCGGCATCATTGGCGTATTTGCTGTCGGGAAACCGTGTCACGACCTCGCGAAACGCATCGAACGCCTCGCGGGCCGCCCGCAGGTCGCGCTCTGACAAATCCTGTCCGCCCAGGCTTGCCAGCCAGCCCTGCTGCTCGTTGAAATTGATCAGCCCGCGCAGAAAATAGACGTAGTCGAGCGAAGGATGGGTTGGAAACTGTCTGAGGAATCGATCGGTCGATGCCAGCGCGACGGCCCGGTCGTTCTCTTTGTACTGCGAGTAGGCGATGTCGAGTTGCGCCTGCTGAGCCCAGCGCCCGAAGGGGTAGCGGGCTTCAAGTTTCTCCAGCAGCTTGATGGCCGCGACCCAGCGGCCCGATTTCATTTCGTCTTTGGCCTCTGCGTATAATTTCTCAGGGGTCCAGCCCAGTGTGGGGTCACGCTGATCGGTTGTGCTGCAGGCGCCGAGCAACAGAGTCAATGCGACGCCCGCCGCGGCGAATATGCGCATCAAGCCCTTGCCCATCCATCCGCTCTCGAGGTTGCCAGTCCGGTGCATTGCAATTTTCTTTCGATGTTTCCACCTCACCGGCCTGCGCCGGTGCTTGGCGGTTTGGCTCCACCAGTGGCCGACGGCCTGTCGGTGATGCTGTGAGTGGGCGTGATTATAGCCATCGGGTGAGCGCAATGAATTCGGGGAACGGCGCTCACGCCCCGACAGGCGCGGGCGAACCCTCGGCTGTGGACGACAGTCCGATGCATTCACTGGCCATCGGGGGCGACGACATGCCGGCGGCCGAGGCAGCCGTGCTGCTGGTCTCGGCTGCGCCCGGAGCCGGCCAGCGGGTCGACCGGTTCCTGGCGGCCGCGTTGGCGCCGCTGGTCCCTGGTCTGTCGCGAACCCGGTTGCAGCATTGGCTTTCACTCGGGGCCGTGTCCTGCGACGAGCGAGCACTGCTGCCGGCTACCCGTCTGGCGGGCTACGAAACCTTGCGGGTGCAAGTGCTGCCGCGCGAAGCCGATCAGTCTTTCAAACCCGATCCTGTGCCCCTGGCGATCGTCCACGAAGACGACGACGTGCTGGTGATCGACAAGCCCGCCGGCCTGGTTGTGCATCCGGCGGCCGGCAATTGGCGCAATACGCTGCTCAATGGGCTGCTGCACCATCGCCCGGGGCTGGCGATTCTGCCGCGGGCTGGCATTGTGCATCGGCTCGACAAGGACACCAGCGGCTTGCTGGTTGTGGCGGCCAGCGAGCGTGCCCTCGGCGGGCTGTCGGCGCAGCTCGCCGATCGATCGATGACCCGGCGCTATCTTGCTCTGGCTGCCGGGTTGATCGCGGCGCCGTGCACGATCGACGCCCCGATCGGGCGTGATCCGCGGGTTCGGGTCCGAATGGCGGTATTGGATGCGAGCCAGGGGAAGGCGGCGCGAACTCAGGTCCGCCCCTTGTTGCAGGGTCAATTTCGCGGCGCTGCGGTTACGCTGATCGAATGCCGTCTCGAGACCGGTCGGACCCATCAGATCCGAGTGCACCTGTCGTACATGGGCCATCCGCTGCTCGGCGATACCCTATATGGCGGTGTGGGCGGGGCCATCGACCGACAGGCGCTGCATGCCTGGCGGCTCGCTTTTGCACACCCGCAGGGCGGCGACATTCACGAATGGCGCAGCATGCCACCGGCCGATCTTCGGGCTGCCATGACCGTCTGCGGCATCGATCCCGACGCAGCGCTCGAGCTCGCCGCCGCGTCATGAGCACGACCGGCCTGAATGCCTGGCCAGGCTGGCAGCCGGCCGACTGGCCCGCTCCCCAGGCCGTGCGGGCAGGGCATACGCTGCGCAGCGGTGGCGTCAGTCGCGGCCCCTGGGGTATGGCGACGGGTGCGGACGGCCTCAATCTCGGTGCTGCGTGCGGCGACGATCCACTCTCGGTTCGCGCCAATCGGGCGCGCCTGTCAGGCTTCCTGCCGGACGAGCCTGTCTGGCTCGACCAGGTGCATGGTCAGCGGGTTCATCGCGCGCGCGCGCGCGATGCCGCCTGCACGGCGGCGGTGGTGGCGACCGACGCGTCGGTGACGAATGAACCCGGTGTGGTGCTGGCGGTGTTGTCGGCCGATTGTCTGCCAGTCTTGCTGGCGGCAACTGACGGTTCGGCCATTGGCGCCGCCCATGCGGGATGGCGTGGGTTGGCCGGCGGTGTCCTTGAAAATACCCATGCGGCGCTCGAGCAGCTGTCGGGCGGGTCGACCGAATGGCTGGCCTGGCTGGGGCCTGCGATCGGTCCGTCGGCCTTCGAGGTGGGCGACGAAGTGCTGGCGGTTTTCGAGGCTGCGGATCCCCAGGCTGCCAGATGCTTCGTTCGCGCCGACGTGCCTGGAAAGTGGTTCGCCGATCTGTTCGAACTGGCCCGTCAGCGGCTTCGACGCATGGGTGTCGGTGCCATCCATGGCGGCACCTGCAGCACGGTCAGCGATCCGGCGCGGTATTACTCGTATCGACGGGATCGAACGACCGGCCGGATGGCCAGCCTCATCTGGTTGGATCGGGTTCTTTGAGCGCCGGGTCATGCGCTCGCGGCGCGATTGACGGGATCGGAGCGGGCGCATCGGCTGCGCGCAGGTCGGGCGGGTCGGGCGGGCTCGTCGAATCGGTCGAATCCGGTGTCTGCGGGCTCAGCTGCTGCGCACCCTCGGCGGCGGTCTTGTCCCGGTTCCGGAGCCGCTGCGGCGTGCCAACGAGGTAGAGGAACAGCGCCAGGGGAAACAGGCCGGCTCCAAGGAAGGTCACGATGCCGCGAAAAATGGTTGGCTGCATGACCGACACGAGCATCAGGACATAGAGCCAGGCGATCGCAACGATGTACATGTCTTTGTCTGGAAAATGTTGCAAGTGCGTGCCGCGAAAGCAGACCGTAAGGCCGACTCTGTAGAGTCCAGCGCAATCGCTAGCGGAAGGCTCGCCTCCCGGCACGGGAATGCATTGTTCAGGTCGTTTGACAAAACCCTTGCGCGGTGCAAAATGAAACGAGTTTAACAAGCATTTCCGGGGCGCACGATGCGCTCCCAACAAGGGGAGAGGGATTCATGGCATCTGCGAAAGAGCCCGCGAAGGTTCAGCGCTCTTCGGCACCGCGTGCCACATCCGGGGCAAAAGCTTCGGCAGGCGCGTCACCGCTCAAACCAGCGGTCAAGCCCGCAGGGTCTGGTCGTGGTTCAAAGGCCGCAGCGCGTCCGGCACCGCTGGCGGCGCGCGCCGCCTCTGGTCCGCCAGTTCAGCCAGTTCAGCCAGTTCAGCCAGTTCAGCCAGTTCAGCAGGCTGCGGCATCCGCTGGGCCGCTATCGCCGTTCGCTCAGGCTGAGGCTTTTTTTGCTGGCCTGATGCCGGCGTTGGGGGCTATGGGTCCGCTTCCCGGGATGCCGCAGATACCCGGGATGCCGCAGATACCCGGGATGCCACAAATGCCCGGGATGCCCTCGATGCCGAGCGCTCAGATTGCGCCGGCGCGTCTGGCAGAGCTGCAGGCGGAGTACGCCCGGCGCTGGCAGCAGTTGATTGGCAGCGCAACCCAGCATGCAACGCCGGCACTGACTGATCGACGCTTTGCCAACGAAGCCTGGCATGACAACGGATCGTACTCCTTCACCGCGGCGCTCTACCTGCTGAACGCAGAGTTCATGCGCAAGATGGCCGAGTCGGTACAGGCCGATCCCAAGACTCAGGAGCGGGTCAAGTTCGCAACGCAGCAATGGGTCGACATGCTCTCGCCGGCCAACTTCCTGGCGACTAACCCCGAGGCGCAGAAAAAAATCCTCGACACCAAGGGCGAGAGCTTGCGTGCGGGTCTCGAAAATTTGCTCTCCGATCTCGAAAAGGGCCGCATTTCGCAGACCGACGAAGCCGCCTTCGAGGTTGGACGAAACGTTGCCACCAGTCCGGGCGCGGTGGTATTTCAGAACGATCTGGTCCAGCTCATTCAGTATCAGGCCGGCACGGCCAAGGTCGCCAGGCGGCCCTTGCTGCTGGTGCCGCCGTGCATCAACAAGTTCTACATCATGGATCTGCAGCCTGACAATTCGCTGGTGGCCTATGCGGTGTCGCAAGGTCATACGGTGTTCATGCTGAGCTGGCGCAACGTGGGTCCCGACCAGGGCCACTTGACCTGGGATTACTACCTCGAGCAGGGCATCTTCGAGTGTATCCGCGTGGTCCGCGAGATCACCGGCGCGCCCACCATCAATGCGCTGGGTTTCTGTGTTGGTGGCACGATTCTGGCAGCGGCGCTGGCGGCGCTGGCGGCGCGCGGCGAGCGGCCGGTGCAGTCCATGACCCTCATGACCACCCTGCTCGATTTCGCCGAGCCCGGCATTTTGGGCATCTTCATCGACGAAGGTCTTGTGCGCCATCGTGAACAGGCGCTGGCGGCTGGCGGCATTCTCAAAGGCCAGGAACTCGCCACCACCTTCTCGTTCCTGCGTCCCAACGATCTGGTCTGGAATTATGTCGTCAGCAACTACCTGAAGGGCGACCGCCCCCCGGCATTCGATCTGCTCTACTGGAACGCCGACGCGACGAACCTGCCCGGTCCGATGTACTGCTGGTACCTGCGTCATATGTATCTGCAGAACGAGCTCAAGATTCCGAACCGCCTGAGCTGTGCCGGCGAGTTCATCGATCTGCGCAAGATCAATTTGCCCACCTTCGTATTCGGCGCCCGCGAGGATCACATCGTGCCATGGCGTGCGGCCTACGCGAACACACAGGCTCTCGATGGTCCGCTGACCTTCGTTCTGGGCGCGAGCGGCCATATCGCGGGTGCCATCAATCCGGTGTCCAAAAATAAGCGCAGCTACTGGACCGGACCAGACGCTTATCCGGCCGATCCGCAAACGTGGTTCGACACCGCCACCGAGCAGCCGGGCAGCTGGTGGCAGGCGTGGTCGAAATGGTTGCAGGGTCATCGCGGGGGCGAGCAGGCCGCGCCCGCTGCTGTGGGCAACGAGCAATATCCGCCGCTTGAACCGGCGCCGGGCAGTTACGTGAAGGCGCGAGCGCCGCAGTGAATCATCCGGTGGGTGGCCTGGCGGCTGCCCGCACGCGGAAACGGTCAAACCAGGAGGAGATAGAAATATGAACAAGAAGCTCGCATACGTTACCGGCGGCATGGGTGGAATTGGCACCGCCATCTGCCGTAAATTCCACGACATGGGCTACATCGTCGTCGCCGGCTGCGGCCCGACGCGCGATTTCGACAAATGGCTGGGCGAACAGAAGGCCGATGGCTATCACTTCCACGCGTCGGTGGGCAATGTCTCCGATTGGGAGTCGACGAAAGTCGCGTTCGAGAAAGTCCGTGCCGAACTCGGCAACCCGCACATTCTCGTGAACAACGCGGGCATCACCCGCGATGGCGTATTCCGCAAGATGTCCCTTGACGACTGGAATGCAGTCATGTCGACCAATCTGAATTCCATGTTCAATGTCACCAAACAGGTGATCGACAGCATGCTCGACAGCGGCTGGGGACGCATCATCAACATCTCGTCGGTCAATGGCGAGAAAGGGCAGTTCGGGCAGACCAACTATTCGGCTGCCAAGGCCGGTATGCATGGCTTCACAATGGCCCTGGCCCTGGAAGTGGCGAGCAAGGGCGTGACAGTGAACACGGTCTCACCTGGCTATATCGCCACCGACATGGTGATGGCGGTGCGTGAAGACGTGCGTGAGAAAATCATCCAGACGATTCCGGTGAAGCGCCTGGGCAAAGCGGCAGAAATCGGCTCGATCTGCGGCTGGCTGTCGACCGATGACGCCGGTTTCACCACCGGCGCTGATTTCTCCTGCAATGGCGGACTGCACATGGGGTAAAGAAGGGCACTGCCAGCGCTTTCGGTCCATAGATTCATAGACACCCCGGAGACACCGTTCCATGGCGAGCACCACGCGACTGATCAAGAAGTACCCCAACCGGCGGCTCTACGATACCCAGACCAGCGCTTACATCACACTGGCCGATGTGAAGCAGCTGGTCCTCGAGACCGAGGACTTCAAGGTTCTCGATGCCAAAAGCAATGAAGACCTGACCCGCAGCATCCTGCTGCAGATCATCCTCGACGAAGAAGCCGGCGGGACGCCCCTGTTTTCCTCGATCATGCTGTCTCAGATCATCCGTTTCTACGGACATGCCATGCAGGGCATGATGGGCTCGTACCTCGAAAAGACGATGGGCGCTTTCGTCGAGATCCAAGGCAAGATGCAGGATCAGTCGAAAGCTTTTTACGACACTAAAGGTCTACCCAGCCCCGAGATGTGGACTCAGTTCATGTCAGTGCAGACGCCGATGATTCAGACAATGATGAGCAACTACATCGAACAGAGCAAAAATCTGTTCGTGCAGATGCAGGATCAGATGCAGCAGCAGGCACGCTCGATGTTCCATACCTTTCCCTTCCAGGGGCCTCCGGGCGACAAAAAGTAGCGCGACCGATAGAATCCGGGTTTCCAAAGCGAACTCACGCCGCCTTCGGGCGGCGTTTTCACATGACCGAGAAAATCATCGTATCCCCGCGCCGCAGCCCGAATAAAACAGCTCGGGCGCCGCGTGTCGGTTTCGTTTCGCTCGGCTGCCCGAAGGCGCTGGTCGATTCCGAGCGGATCGTCACGCAGCTTCGGGCCGAGGGTTATGACATTTCGCCCAGTTATGCCGATTCCGACCTGGTAGTCGTGAACACCTGCGGCTTCATCGACGAGGCGGTCAAAGAGTCGCTGGACGCGATCGGCGAGGCGCTGGCTGAAAACGGCAAAGTCATCGTCACCGGCTGCCTGGGCGCCAAGAAGGGCGGCGATGGCACCAATCTGATTGCGGGCGTGCACCCCAAGGTGCTGGCGGTGACCGGCCCGCACGCGCTCGACGAGGTGATGGGCCATGTGCATCGGCACCTGCCCAAGCCCCACGACCCGTTCATGGATCTGGTGCCGGAGGCGGGCGTGAAGCTCACGCCCAGGCACTACGCATACCTGAAAATTTCAGAGGGCTGCAATCATCGGTGCGCGTTCTGCATCATTCCATCGATGCGAGGCGATCTGGTCAGTCGCCCGATCGGCGAAGTGATGCGCGAGGCGCAAGCCCTGGTCAAGAGTGGCGCCCGCGAGCTTCTCGTGATCTCGCAGGACACGAGCGCTTATGGTGTGGATCTCAAGTACCGGACCGATTTCGTCGGCGGGCGCCCGGTCAAGACACGCATGCTGGAACTCGCCCGAGAGCTTGGCGAGCTGGGCGTCTGGGTACGCCTTCACTACGTCTATCCGTACCCCAGCGTCGACGCGGTGATCGAGCTGATGGCGGCCGGCAAAGTGCTGCCTTACCTGGATGTGCCTTTTCAGCATGCGCACCCGCGTGTGCTCAAGGCAATGAAGCGTCCCGCCTCGGGCGAACGCAACATAGAGCGGATAAGGGCCTGGCGCGCCGCCTGTCCCGATCTGACGATCCGCAGCACCTTCATCGCCGGATTCCCGGGCGAGACCGAAGCCGAGTTCGAGTACCTGCTCGACTTTCTGCGCGAAGCGGAGCTCGATCGGGTCGGCTGCTTCGCTTACTCGCCGGTCGAGGGGGCGAGCGCCAATAAAATCCCGGGCGCATTGCCCGATGAAGTGCGCGAAGAGCGCCGCCAGCGCTTCATGGAAGTCCAGGCTGAGATCAGTCGGCGGCGGATCAAACGATTCGTAAAGCGCACGCTGGATGTGCTGATCGATGAGCTGCATGTGGCTGAAGATGGCGAACTGCTGCAGGCGGTCGGCCGCTCGGCGGCCGATGCGCCGGAAATCGATGGCCGGGTGATGGTCCGGCCACACGCGTCGCTGAAGGTCGGCGAGTTCGCGAAGGTGCGCATCACGCGGGCCGACGACCATGACCTGTACGGATCGGTGGCGCGCTGAGCGCACGCTGCGGCCGGCGGGCTGCTGGGGCCGGCGCTACCAGACGCTGGTGAGATACAGGGCCGCGCTGATGCCCCAGCCAGCCAGCCACACGATGCTTCGCGCACTGGCACGATCAGCCAGGTAAAGCGCCAGGTAACCGATTCTCAGGGCGACAAAGCTTATCGCCAGCAGATCGATCCGCGGTTGTGGTACGCCCGACCACTGTGCCACCAATACACCGGCGGCAAAGAAGGGGAAGGCCTCCCAGGCATTGGCCTGAGCGGCGTTGGCGCGTGCTCGAAACCCGGTTTGCCTGGCCAGCCACTCGCGCGGGCTGCGGTTGTCGAAATTTTTGAAGCCAGCCTTGGCGATGCCCGCGCTCAGGATGGGCAGCATGCCGGCGATGAGCAGGCAGACGATGGCGACGGTCATGATGGGTCCGGGCTGAATTGGGTCTGGTAGGGTACCGCGACGCCCGCGGTACGGTGCAGTCTCACGGGCGTACAGCCGGGCTTTCGAGCGCCATGCCTCGTGCCCGCGACAACAGGAAGAGTTCGAGTTCGACATGCTCGATCGAACCGAACGCGAAAGGCTGGGCGCGCACGCCGTTTATGCCGTTGCGCAGACGTCGCTCCAATGAACCCAGGGACTGCCATTCGCGGCGGTAAATAGTCGGCCATGCAAATTCATCCAACCTGCGCAGCTGCGCCCCATGGCGCCCGCTGACCAACCTGCACGCGCTGCCTGATTCGCTCGATACGCTGCCTGGCAGGCGACAACGTCGCCGACACCGCCACGAACGCGTGCTGGCACCCCATCAAACAGGCCAAAAAAAGCGGCTTGATGCGACAGCGGAATAATCGCCCGCAGCGGTCACTTCAGGTTGTAGCCGGCGGCGCACAGCACCGTGTGAAGTGCATCACCGATTGCGCCCGCCAGCCAGCATCGGTCCATTCGATGATCCGCCTTCAAGTGACCGATCGCTGGCGCCACCGCCTGGCGCCGCCTGAGCCAGCGTCGCTGCCGGCTGTCATACGGACCATCGTGACCGGATGGTAGCGCCCGTGCTGCATGTCTTCTTCGCGCAACCAGATCAGCTTGACCGGCGTGCCGGGCATCTGCTTGGCGATGAGCACCGATTGCCGAAGGTAGTCGCTCATGCCGCGCCGCCCGAAGCCGCCGCCCAGACTTCGCACAGTTCAGGCGTGTAACGTGCGGTCGCGTTCATTGGCTCCATCGTGGCGTGGTTCTGATGCGGGTAGCTGTAGACGGCTTCGATCTTGCGCGCCGCCGACGCGATGGCCGCTTTCGCGTCACCAACCTGGTTACCGACGAAGGCTTGCTGAGCGGCTTGCCGGCAATCTTCCAGGTGGGGAAATTTTGAGCGACACATCCTTGGGGGCTTCCAGGCGTGCAGCGGCGGCAGACACTTTGCCGTAGCTCAGGCTGCGACCACTCGCGCCATGGCTGATCACGCTGCTGGCCACCGAGCGCTCCGAGACCGGCACCTGCCACTGACTGGCGGCGGC